>CAXBNO010000307.1:0-4784 GCA_963976775.1 uncultured Kordiimonadales bacterium | reverse complement strand
GCACGCAGTTGAGACGCTCGGCCGCGCGGGTGAAGCTCCGGGTCTCGGCGACTGTCACGAAGGCGCGCAACAGGGCTGCATCGATCGGTTGCGACGGCTCCAGCATCAATTTTCCTGATGGTCAGATCAATTCTATTCGTTTCACGGATTTCATTACCGCAATTAACGTTCCCTCACAACCTGACCCCATATGTCGCGAGCACCTGACCATGAACCGAAAACTCTGGATTGCCCTGATCTGTGCCGGCTGCGTCCTTGGCCTGTCCGTCGGCTTCCGTCAGGCGCTCGGGCTGTTCCTGACGCCGGTCTCCGAGTATCTGGCCACGGGGCGGGAGACCTTCGCGCTCGGCATGGGGCTGATGAACCTGTTCTGGGGCCTGGGTGCACCCTTCGCCGGGGCGCTTGCCGACCGCTTCGGGGCTGCCTGGGTCATCGCGTTGGGCGGTCTGGCCTATGGCGCGGGCCTCGCTGTCATGACCCTGCCGGGCACTGGCGAGCAGTTGCTGCTCGGTGGCGTTCTCATCGGGCTGGGCCTGAGCGGTTCCGGTTTCACCGTCATCCTCGGCACCATCGGTCGCATCACGCCGGAGAAATATCGCAGCACCGCCCTGGGCCTGGCCTCCGTCGGCGGATCCATCGGTCAGTTCATGTCCCTGCCCTATACCCATGTCATCATCGACGGATACGGCTGGTCCAATGCACTGCTGATTCTGGGCGCCACCGCCTGTCTGATCGTGCCTCTGGCCTATGGCCTGACCAGCAAGCCGGTCGAAACCGACACCGGTCCGGAGCAGAGAATTGCTGAAGCGCTGCGGGCAGCCTTCGCGATCCCGAGTTTCTGGCTGCTGAATGCCGGGTTCTTCGTCTGCGGCTTTCACCTGGCCTTCGTCGGCGTCCATCTGCCGGGGTTCCTGAGTGATCGCGGCTTCGACCCATGGCTGGCCACGGTCTCCCTGACGATTGTCGGCCTGACCAACATCGCGGGCAGCTATGCCTGCGGCGTGCTGGGCGGCAAGTATTCCAAGAAGAACCTGCTCAGCCTGCTCTACCTTGCCCGTGCCGCGATCTTCCTGCTGTTCATCCTGACGCCGGTGACGGAGCTGACCGTCATGATCTTCTCCGCCGCCATCGGGTTTCTGTGGCTTGGTACCGTGCCGCTGACCAGCGGGTTGGTGGGGCACATCTTCGGAACCCGCTACATGTCCATGCTGTTCGGCATTGTCTTCATGGGCCACCAGTTCGGGGGGTTCCTGGGGGCCTGGATCGGCGGCTATGCCTACGACACCTTTGGGTCCTATGACGCCATGTGGTGGCTCAGCATCGCGCTCGGCATTGCCTCCGCCGCAATCCACTGGCCGATCACGGAGAAACCGGCTGCCGTCGCCGCTGCCTGAACGGGCGAGCTCCGGCAGCACCCGGCATCATCAATATTGATATTGCGAGTCAGTTGCATTATCAAGAGATCCTGTTGTCTGCGGAAGACGTGCACGCCGCATTGTCCGGAACGTCAGGAATGTCTGGCCCATGATATCCATCCGTACCGCGCTGGTCGGCCTTTGCCTTCTCGCGGCTCCAGCCCCGGTTGGGGCGGAGGCGCATGACCCCGGCATCGGGCTGGAACTGAACAAGCTGGAAACAGTGGAGGGCGCCTGTCGCGCCTATGTCGTGCTGCAGAACGATACCAATGCCGCCTTCTCCGCCCTGCGCTATGACCTCGTCATCTTCGATGCCGATGGCATCGTCACCCGGCGACTGGCGCTGGAGACCGCGCCACTGGTCGCTGGCAAGACCAGTCTGAAGGTCTTCGATCTGGCTGAGATCGCCTGTGACGGTATCGGGCGCATTCTGGTGAACAGCATCCTCGAATGTGCCGACCAGACCGGCGGGCGTGACGATTGCCTGTCCCTGGTCCGGACGACTTCCCGCAGTGACGTTTCCCTGGTCAAGTAAGGGCAGAGCCGATGCAGACCGAACTGAACCTTCCGTCCTCTGCCGCTGCCCCGGGCGGACCCTTGACCGACCTGCTGGCCATGCTCCAGTCCGGTGGCCCCGTGGTGACCCTGCTGATCGCCATGTCGGTGGCGGCAACAGCAATCGTGCTTGCCAAGGCCTGGCAGTTGCGCGGTATCCGTTCCGCAGACGCAAGTCTGACCGGTGAAGCCCTGTCGCTGTGGCAGGCCGGCAGGACAGGCGAGGCCGTGACAAGGCTGGAGGGTTCGACCGGGCCGCTCGCCACGCAGATCTCAGCCGCCATGCGCGGCATTCGGCAGGGCATGGACCCGGAGATGGTGCGTACAGAAACAATGCGTTTCGCCGCCGACACCCTCGAAGCCTGCCGCACCGGCCTGCGCCCGCTGGAAGTCATTGCCTCCCTCGCCCCCCTGCTCGGCCTCTTCGGCACGGTGCTGGGCATGATCGAGGCGTTTCGCCAGCTCGAGGCTGCGGGCAACCAGGTCAACCCGGCCATCCTGTCCGGCGGCATCTGGGAGGCGCTGCTGACCACGGCGGTAGGCCTCGCCGTCGCCATTCCGGCAGTCGTGGCGCTGAACTGGCTGGAGCGCCGGATCGAGCGGCTGGCACACACGGCGGACAGCGCCATCGCCCGCCTGTTCACCCAGAACCTTCCCCCGGCACAGCATGCGGAGGCTTCCCATGTCGGCGATTTCCACCCCGCCGCCGTCGCTCAGGGCGGCGACTGACGGAGGCCGGCGGGCACTGACCAGCCTGACACCGCTGATCGATGTCGTCTTCATCCTGCTGGTCTTCTTCATGCTCGCCTCCTCCTTCCTCGACTGGCGTGCCATCGACCTCGACCCACCTGCGAAAGCAGGCGCGGCGAACGGGCTGACCGGTGCCATGCTGGTCGATATCCGCGCCGATGACCTGCGGCTGTCGGGCGAGCGCCTGCCCCTGAACCTGATCGTCGAAAGGCTGAAACAGGTCGCCGGAGACCACCCGGACCGTGCCATCGTCGTGCGTCCTGCCGATGGTGTTTCGCTGCAGCGCACGGTCATGGTGCTTGATCGCCTGAGCGCCAGCGGGATGCAGAACATCTCCCTGGCCCTCCCGGAGCGGAAGCGGTGAGCCTCGCCCGGGATCACAGGAAGCGAAGGCGCAACGACGACGACCGGGTCCTGCCGCTGATCAACGTCGTCTTCCTGCTGCTGATCTTCTTCATGGTCGCGGGGCACCTCTCCGCAACTGATCCCTTCACAGTCACGCCGCCGCGATCCGACACCGAAACCACGCCCGAGATGGGCACACACCTGATCCTGATCGACCGGCAGGGCCGACTGGCGCTCGACGGCCTGCCGCTGACGGAGGCTGCACTGCTTGCGGCTATCGGAAGCAGTCCGACGGCCACAGTCAGGATCAAGGCCGACGGTGCGGTGGATGCGATCCGGGTGATCGCCCTGATGGAACGCCTGCGTGGCGCTGGCCTGACGGATCTGCAACTGCTGACCGTCCCGGCGGTCGAATGAACTACATCCGTCGCCCCGTCTGGTTCCCGGCACTGATCGTGGCCGTACTGCTGCACGCGGCCATCGCCGTCGCCATGCTGTTGCAGGCACCAACCGGAGGCACGGCCCTGACCGGCGTGTCCGGCATGCAGGTCGGTCTTGCCGCCTCAGGCGGAGCCGCAGGCGAGGTGGCGGAGGTCGAAGGCGCGCCAGCGGAAGTCGGTGCCCTTGCACCGGAGTCGGCTGAGACGGTGATCACCGAAACTGTCGCCGAGGCCGTGCCTGCGCCCGAACCACTGCCGGAAGCAAAGGACCCGCCTGCCGCTTCCGTCCCGGTCGAGACATCCGCCGTGGCTGAAGTCCGGCCACCCCCTCCGCAGCCCTCCGCACCGTCTGATCCACAACCGGTCGCGCCAGTGCACGAGACCCTTGAAATGGTCTCGCCCACCGCGACGAGGAGCGCGATTGAAGCGGTCGAACTCTCCGATCCAGCACCTTCTCCACCCCCTGAACCGGCAACGGAGGCGCTGGCCACGGTCTCGCCACCACCGCTCCCGGCGCCTCGCCCCCGACGACCCGTGCGTCAGACCGTCGAGGCTGCGCAGCCACAACCGGCTGTCGCGCCAGAGACAGTCGCCGCCGTGAACGCGACCACACCGGAGCCCGAAGCCGAGCCTGCGACAGACGCGGCAAGGACAACCGGCCCCGGCGACGCCGTGCAACAGGCCGCGCTGGTGACAGGTGGAGGCGGAAGCTCCGGCGACCGCTCAGGGGAGGGCGTCTCCAGCCAGGACGGCACCCGGTCAGGCGGTGGCAGTCCGGGCGAGCGTGAGGACTATCTGACCCGTCTGCTGAACTGGCTGGAACGCCACAAGGAATATCCCCGCCGGGCGCAGCGCAGACCGCAGGAGGGCACGACCCTGCTGTTCTTCCGCATGGATCGCGACGGTCGGGTGACGGACTTCCGCATCGAACAGGGCTCCGGCCACGCCCTGCTCGACGCCGAAGTCGAAGCCATGATCCAGCGTGCCCAGCCCCTGCCCGCCATGCCCGACTTCATGCGGCAGAGCCAACTGGAACTGGTGGTGCCGGTGAACTTCGCACTGCGCTGAGGCAATGCGGACGGCGATCCGGGATGGCGCTGGGGAGGGAAAATTGGTGGTGCTGGCAGTCTTGAGCGAACCCGTCTCTGGTCAAATTGCCTGTTTACAGGGAAGAACAGGGAATTTTCGGCATTATTTGCCGTGGAGAAGTGCTTTCCGCTGCTATAACCCCCTGAATTCCTGCCTCTTTCCGCCCGAATTCCCTGTGACTAATAACAGG
>CAXBNO010000306.1:0-4816 GCA_963976775.1 uncultured Kordiimonadales bacterium | reverse complement strand
CCAGCCGCTCCCGCCAGCGGCTGGAGACCACCAGCCGGTCGTGGGCGGCCTGGCCGTACATCCATTCCGGGCGGCTGTCGTCATAATGGTCGGCCAGCGGGAAATGCGGCGGGCCGTATCCCAGCGCCTCCCGCACCGCCACGCGCTCCGCATCCAGCGCATCAGTGACACGCCGGATCGCGGGCTGCGTGCCCTCGTTGTGAATGTCCCAGTGCTCGAAGTGCTCGATGGGTCCGGCGTTCATCAGGATCAGCGGTGGATGGATGATCGGACCCGCGTTCATCAGCGCCCCGTCAAGCCCGTCCGTCAGCCGCTCGACGGCCGGAAAGGCCCGGCTGAACAGCTCGAAGGCCTCATCGGCGCGGGCATGCGGAAACACGCCGGTCGGAAGACGCGTCGCGCGGGTGACGATGGCGACTTCCTCCGGTCCCTGCATCCGGGCCAGCCATGGCAGGGTACCGGACTCACCCAGCAGCAGGTCGGCGGAGCAACCCTCTGCACGCAGGGTATCCATGACCACCCAGGTGCCGAAACTGCCCGGCGGCATCAGGATGCCCTGACCGTCGGACAGGTAAGGGGCCATGGCGCGGGCAATGTCCACCTGTGCCATGGCCGGGCCGGGCATCAGGATCAGTTCCGCCCCCTGCACCGCGTCGCCGATGTCCGGCGTCACCGCATGGATCGGCACGTCGCGACTGCCTGCCGCGTCCGTCAGACGCAGCGCGCCCTTCGCCATCAGGCCTTGCAGGGCCGCCGCATCACGCCGCCAGAAGCGGACCTCGTGCCCCTGTTCCGACAGGTCGGCGGCGGCGGCATGGGCGCCGTGCCCACCGCCGAGGACGGCAATCCTCATGCGAAGCCGGGGGGCGGCACGACACCGCCCAGCGCCTTCTCCAGATGCCGCGCCACATGCAGTGCGGAGCGGTCCTCCATGAAGTTGGCGACGACCTGCACGCCGACCGGCAAACCGGCATCGGTGCGCCCGACCGGCACCACGGTGGCGGGCAGATAGACCCCGCAGGTCAGGCCGCACCAGACGATCATGTCGACATAGTTGCGGCTCTGGCCCGCGATCTCCACGGTTCGGCTGCCAAAGCTGGAGGACTGGTCGTGCGGGATGGCCGCGCGCGGCATGACCGGGCAGAGCAGCACATCCACGTCACCGAAGAAGCGGTTCCACATCTCCCGCAGCACGGCTCGCCGCTCGTCCCATTCCAGCCATTCGGCATGTTCCATCACCGCGCCACGGGCAAAGATCGCCTGATGGCTGCGGTCGTCGGCGTCCGGCGGGTTCTCGCGCAGCTTCCGCCGCATGCTCTCCGGCAGACCGGCGCCCAGAGCCGCCGCCAGCAGGCTGTAGTAGACCTCGTGCGAGTCCTGCATGTCGATGGCCGGACGGGCCGAGCGATCCACCTTCGCGCCCATTTCCTCCAGCGCCGTGCCCGCGCCTTCGATCAGGTCTCGGACTTCCGGGTCAACGGCGCAGAAGGGGTCGTCGGACCAGACGGCGACCTTGTAGTCGCGGATGGCCTCATGCCGTGCGCCGGCGAGCTTCAGCTTCCAGCCCGCCTGGTCCAGCATGTCGGACCCGGCCATGACATCCAGCGCCAGTTCCAGATCGTCGACACTGCGCGCCAGCGGCCCCGCGACCCCGATGTCCGCACCTGTCAGCGCGCCCGGCGGTCCCGGAATATGGCCGCGGATCGGCACCGCGCCAAAGCTCGGCTTGTGCCCCGCGACGCCGCAGAAATGCGCCGGATTGCGGATCGAGCCGCCAATGTCCGAGCCCAGTTCCAGCGCCGTGAAGCCGGACGCCAGCGCGGCGGCGGAACCGCCCGACGACCCCCCGGGCGCGCGGGTCACGTCCCAGGGGTTGTTCGTGGTGCCGAAGACCGCGTTGTAGGTCTGCAGATCCCCGGCGTAGAGCGGCGTGTTGGTCTTGCCGTAGATGATTGCCCCGGCCTCGATCAGGCGCTCGACCGCCGTGGCATGGCGGCTCGGCTGATGATCCTTCAGCTCCGGCGCGCCCGCGGTGCAGGCCATGCCGACAACCTCGAACGTGTCCTTCACCGTCATCGGCAGGCCGTGCAGCGGTCCCCAGCTCTCCCCCCGGGCCGCTGCGGCGTCCGCCGCGCGGGCGCGGGCGCGGGCTGCATCCACATCCGTCGCCACCACCGCGTTGATCTGCCCGTTGAACCGGTCCAGCCGATCGAGGTAATGATCCAGTACCTCTTCCGACCGCAGCGTCTGCTGGCCAATGGCGGCCACCAGCTCCCGCGCCGACATGTATGACGGATCGCCCATGTTCCCTGCCTCCCCGGCTGTTTCCTGTTTGACGCATTCTGACGCGCAGTCGGGGAATGGTTCAACCATGTCGTTTGCTGCCTGTTCCATCCCTCTCCCCCTCCCGGTCCCCCATCAAGGACACTCACGTGGGTGGCCGGGAGGGGGAGAGGGATGGAACAGCCAACCTCTGGAATCCTCATGACGCCGCGACTGAAGGCGGAGATCTGGGTGGCGGCCTATCTGCGCACGGTCCGGCTGCACGGCGGATTCGCCTATCTGGTACGGCGCGGCGCGGAGGAGGCGGGCAGCATCCTGCTGAAGGTGGAGGCACCGGGCGGCACCGCCACCGTCTATTCACCCGGCTATATGGACGGGGTGCGGACATGGCTCCGCTCCTCGGGCACGGAGCCGGTTCCGGCCACGGAGGCCGACAGCTATATTCAGCGCCGACTGGCGACCGACCCGGACCTCTGGGTGGTCGAGGTGGAGGACCGGGCAGGCCGGCATTTCCTCACCGAGCCGGTGGAGGGGGAGGAGACCGATCCATGAGCAAGGCAGTACCCGCCGCCAAGGTGCCGGCGAGCCAGGTGAAGGCCGTCATCTGGGACTTCGGCGGTGTCTTCACCTCCAGCCCGTTCGAGCGGTTCGCCGCCTACGAGACCGAGAAGGGCATGCCCGTCGGCACCATCCGGGGCATCAATGCCACCAACCCCGACACGAATGCCTGGGCGCGGTTCGAGCGCAATGACGTCGATCTCGACACCTTCGACGGCCTGTTCCTGGCCGAAAGCACCGCCATCGGCCATCCCGTTCCGGGCAAGGACGTCATCGCGCTGCTCTCCGGCACGCTGCGGCCGGAAATGGTCCGCGCGCTGGACATGATCCGCCGGGACCGCATCTGCGCCTGCATCACCAACAATGTCCGCGCCGGCCACGGCCCCGGCATTTCCAGCGACAGCGAGAAGGCCGCCGCCGTGGAAGAAGTCATGGCCCGGTTCCAGATCGTCGTGGAATCATCGAAGGTCAACCTGCGCAAGCCCGACCCGGAAATCTACCGCCTAGCCTGCCGCGAGATCGGCACCGCCCCCTCCGAAGCAGTCTACCTGGACGATCTCGGCATCAACCTGAAACCCGCGAAGGCGCTGGGGATGCAGACCATCAAGGTCACGGGCGCGAAACAGGCCCTCACCGAACTCGGCGCAATCCTCGACATGGACCTGTTGTGAGGTAGGATTCGCGATATACGGATTCAGCAGGGGGACACGACATGCCGAAGAAGACCGTCATCAGGAACATCGGGCTGCTGCTGTCCGGTGATCTGGCAAACCCGATCCTGGATGCCGACTGCATCGTGGCGCTGGACGGACGGATCGCCGCCATCGGCAAGGCGAAGGATCTGGACACCGACCAGGCCGACGTGGAGGTCGATGCGAAGGGGACCGCCGTTTCGCCAGGGCTGATCGACAGCCACGTGCATCCGGTGATCGGCGACTATACCCCTCGGCAGTCGCAACTGAGCTGGATCGATTCCTGCCTGCATGGCGGCGTCACCACCATGATCTCCGCCGGGGAGGTGCATCTGCCGGGTCGTCCGAAGGACATCGTCGGGCTGAAGGCGCTCGCGATCGCGTCACAGCGCTGGTACGAGAATTTCCGCCCCTCCGGCGTGAAGGTGCACGGCGGTGCGCCGGTGATCGAGCAGGGCATGGACGAGAATGACTTCAAGGACCTGGCCGACGCAGGCGTGAAGCTGCTGGGGGAGGTCGGTCTCGGCTCCGTCAAGGCCGGCGAGACGGCCAAGGAAATGGTCGGCTGGGCGCGGAAATACGGTATCCAGTCCACCATCCATACCGGCGGGCCATCGATTCCCGGCTCCGGCCTGATCGACAAGGACGTGGTGCTGGAGGCGGATGCCGACATCATCGGCCACATCAACGGCGGCCACACCGCCCTGCCCGACGACCAGATCGTCTGCCTGTGCGAACAGTGCGGGCGCGGCATCGAGCTGGTGCACAACGGCAACGAGCGCGCGGCCCTGCTGGCCATGAACACGGCGCGGGAGCTCGGTCAGATGGATCGCGTGATCCTGGGCACTGATGCCCCCGCCGGGTCCGGCGTGCAGCCGCTGGGCATCCTGCGCATGATCGCGCTGCTGTCGTCGTTCGGTGACGTGAAGGCGGAGACGGCGTTCTGCTTCGCCACCGGCAATACCGCCCGGATGCGCGATCTGGATACCGGCCTGATCGAGGTCGGCATGGCCGCTGACTTCGTGCTGCTGGACCAGGCGCAGCACGCGCCGGGCAGGAACATGCTGGAGTCCATCGAACAGGGGAACCTGCCTGGCGTCGGCATGACCATCATCGACGGCACCATCACCAGCGAACGCAGCCGCAACACCCCGCCCGCGACGGTCCTGCCGGAGCGGGTGCGGGGCTGACGGACTCTCAGGGTCACTCAGGCTTCTCCCCGCCCCGGCGCTCGCGGACTTGATCCGCGAGCCCAGTCTCCCACGCCGGTGCGGCACCATGGG
>CAXBNO010000305.1:0-4826 GCA_963976775.1 uncultured Kordiimonadales bacterium | reverse complement strand
CCCGACGCAAGGCTCCCGTGGATCGTTCCACTGCCTGATCGCGGCACCAGCCGGAAATTCAACAGCTACTCGATGACGATGCGCGGGCCTTTCCGGCCGCCGGAAAGCTGCGCCTCGATCTTCTCCGCCACCCGGTCGGCGATGCCGCGATAGATCATCGCGTGTGGCCCGTCGGGTTCGACCGACACGATGGGGCGACCGTCGTCGGAGGTCTCGCGGATCGACATGTGCAGCGGGATCTCACCGAGGAAATCGGTGCCCAGTTCCGCCGCCGTCTCCCGCGCGCCGCCATGGCCGAAGATCTCCGAGCGCTCGCCGCAGTGCGGGCAGAGGAAATAGCTCATGTTCTCGATGATGCCGAACACCGGCACATCCACCTTGCGGAACATGGCCAGGCCCTTGCGCGCGTCGATCAGGGCAATGTCCTGCGGTGTCGAGACCACCACGGCACCGGTCAGCGGCACCCGCTGCGCCATGGTCAGCTGCGCGTCACCGGTGCCCGGCGGCATGTCGACGATCAGCACGTCCAGTTCCCCCCAGTTCACTTCCCGCAGCAGCTGTTCCAGCGCGCTCATCACCATCGGGCCGCGCCAGATCATTGGCGTGTCGCCTTCGACCAGGAAGCCGATGGACATGCAGACAATGCCATGGTTGCCCATCGGATCGATGGACTTGCCGTCCGGCGAATGCGGCTTGCCCGACAGCCCCATCAGACGCGGCACGGACGGGCCATAGATATCGGCATCCAGCAGCCCGACCTTCTTGCCCTGCTTCGACAGCGCCACGGCCAGGTTGACGGCGGTGGTCGACTTGCCGACCCCGCCCTTGGCCGAGGCGACCGCAACGATGGACTTCACACCGGGCACGCCCTGCTTCTGCGGCGGCTTGGGACCGGAGGTCTTTTGCGGCTTCGCGCCACCCGGGGCCGGGCCGCCTGACGGCGCCCCTCCGCGCCCAGCACCCTGCGGATTGTGCGCCGTCAGCACAGCCGTGACCGAAGTGACGCCCGGCAGCGCCATCACCGCATTCTCGCAGGCAGCACGCAGCGGTTCCTTGGCCGCGCCCTTCGCGGGATCGACTTCGACAGCGAAGCCGACATTGCTGCCCTTCACCACCAGACCGCTGATCATGCCCGCCGAAACCACGTCCTGGCCTACGTCCGGATCGACCACTCCGGCCAGAGCCTGACGTACCTGCGCCTCGGAAATATCCGCCATCGTTGAAAAACTCCACCTTGCCACCGATATGGTACCAGTGAACATTCTTGCCCGGTCGGGTTTGCTCCCGCCGGGCCAACGTCATATAACGCGCCTGCGGTGCCCCCGAAAGGGGCGGACAGCAGACGGTTTTCCTCGATCCTGTGACACGAGCAGCAAGGGACGGCAGATGCCCTGGAATAATCAAGGCGGCGGAAGCGGCAACAGCGGCGGCGGATGGCAAGGTGGCGGTGGAAACCGCGGCCCCTGGGGACAGGGACCGTCCGGCGGTGGCCAGGGCGGCGGCGGTGGCGGAGCCGGTGGCCCCGGACCGAACGTCGAGGACCTGATCAGACAGGTTCAGGACCGCCTGAAACGGTTCACACCTGGTGGTGGCAGCGGTGGCCGTCTCGGCGTCATCGTCGTGTTGCTGCTCATTCTCGTGATCTGGCTCGGCAGCGGTTTCTATCGCGTCGATACGTCCCAGCAGGGCGTGGTGCTGCGCTTCGGCGAGTGGGTCGACACCACCTCCCCGGGCCTGAACTATCACCTGCCCGCACCCATCGAGACGGTGCTGCTGCCGGAAGTGACCCGGGTACAGCAGCTTGATGTCGGTTTCCAGCGTCTCGGCACCGAACGGCGTCGTGACCTGAAGAACGAGAGCCTGATGCTGACGGGCGACGAGAATATCGTCGATATCGACTTCACCGTGATCTGGCTCATCCAGGACGCGGGCAAGTTCCTGTTCAACATCGAAACCCCGGAAGTGACGCTGAAGGCCGTGGCCGAAAGCGTGATGCGCGAGGTCATTGGCCGGCGCCCGATCCAGGATGTGCTGACGGCGCAGAAGGTGGAGATCGAGAAGACGGTGCTGGACACCATCCAGGAGACGCTGGACGGCTATGGTGCCGGCATCCTGATCAGTGAAGTGAAGCTGCAGACAGTGGACCCGCCGGCCGAGGTCATCGACTCCTTCCGCGACGTGCAGGCAGCCAAGGCCGACCGCGCGCGCAAGATCAACGAGGCGCAGGGTTTCGCCAACGCGATCGTGCCGGAAGCACGCGGTCAGGCGGCGAAGATCCTCGAAGAGGCCCAGGCCTACAAGGAGCAGAAGATCGCCGAGGCCGAGGGTGAGACATCCCGCTACAGCGCCATCGTCAACGAATGGCGGACATCCAAGGAAGTCACCAGCCGCCGCCTCTACCTGGAGACCATGGAAGAGGTCATGCGCGACATGAACAAGATCATCATCGAAGACGGTGAAGGGGGCCAGGGCGTCGTGCCCTACCTGCCGCTCAACGAACTCACCAACAGGAAGCAGGGGGCAAACTGATGAGCAAGGGTCTAGTCGCACTTGCCGTTCTGGTTGCACTTGCCGGAATCGTGCTGTTCAGTTCGGTCTATACCGTGCATCAGACGCAGCAGGCGCTGTTGCTGCAGTTCGGTGCGCCGCAACGCATCGATACCGAGCCGGGACTGCATTTCAAGATCCCGTTCGTGCAGGATGTGGTGCCGATCGAGAAGCGTATCCTGGCACTGGATATCGATCCCGAGGAGGTCATCACCAAGGATCAGAAGCGGATGGTCGTCGATGCCTTCAGCCGCTTCAAGATTACCGATCCGCTGCAGTTCTACCAGGCGGTACGGACCACGGAACAGGCGCGGTCGCGGTTGCAGCCGATCCTGATCTCCAGCATGCGTGCCGTGCTGGGCGAGGGAGATTTCTCCACCCTGCTGTCCGGCGAACGGCCCGTGCTGATGGGGAAGATCGCCACGCAGATGAACCAGAAGGCCGGCAGTTTCGGGGTCGAGATCGTTGATGTACGCATCAAGCGTGCCGATCTGCCCGAAGCCAACAAGAACGCCATCTTCAACCGCATGCAGACCGAGCGTCAGCGTGAGGCGCGTGAGGAACGGGCACTGGGTGACGAGGAGGCGCGGCGCATCACCGCCCGTGCCGAACGTGACCGTACGGTGCTGCTGGCCGAAGCGGAGAAGCAGTCGGAGATCCTGCGTGGTGAGGGCGATGGTGCCCGTGCCGCCATCTTCAACAGTGTCGCCAACCAGGATCCGGAATTCTATTCCTTCTACCGGTCACTGCAGGCCTATCGTAATTCCCTTCGCGGTGAAGACACGACGATGGTGCTGAACCCCAACTCCGACTTCTTCAGGTTCTTCGGTGACATCCGCAGCGTCGAGGGTGCCGCCGGGCGCTGATCCGGACAGTCCGCGGCGGTTCGGATGCAGGACTTCCTGGTCGCACTGGCGCTGGTGGCGGTGATCGAGGGCGCGCTCTACGCCCTCTTTCCCGATGCCATGCGCCGGTCGCTGGCCCTGATGCTGTCGCAACCCCCTGAACGTATTCGCATGATCGGGCTGGCAGCGGCGGCCTTTGGTGTCGGCATGGTCTGGCTGCTGCGCGGTTGACGCTCGACCCCTGATTTAGTACGCTAGCTTATCAAATGGGCGATCCCCGATGGGACCGTCCGTCTAGGCTCGGGGGAGGTCAACATGAGGCACGACCGTCAGCTGGAACTGATCCGGCGTCTGCAGAAGCATCAGGAAGAGGGCAGTACTGCCTACGCGCCCGAAACCTTTCGCAATGAATTGAGCGCCTATACCGATCCGGTCCGGGCCGAGCGGGAACGGGAGATATTCTTCCGCCAGCGCCCCCTGCCCTTCGGCCTGAGCGGGCGTTTGGCGGAACCCGGCGACTATGTGACCGACAACATCGACGGCAATCCGCTGCTGATCACCCGGGACAGGGAGGGTGTCGTGCACGCCTTCCTGAACGTCTGCCGCCACCGCGGCGCGCCGGTGGCAGAGGGCTGCGGCAAGGCGAAGATGTTCGCCTGTCCCTACCATGCCTGGACCTACAATCTGGATGGCAGCCTGAAGGGCATTCCCGACGCCCGCAGCTTCGACGGTGTGGACAAGTCCGAACTGGGCCTGACCGAGGTTCCGGCGCTGGAGAAGGACGGCATGATCTGGATCGGCCCGCTGGATCGCACCACGCCGATGCCGGAGGACCCGATGGGATCGCTGTCGGAGGAGTTCGCGGAATGGAACTTCGGCAGCTACCACTTCTTCGGCAGCTACCGCATGGTGCAGCCGATGAACTGGAAGCTGGTGATCGACACCTTCCTGGAGACCTATCACATCAATGTCCTGCACAAGAAGACCATCGCCCCCTACGTGATGTCCAACCGCACGACCTTCGATGCCTTCGGCGACCATCACCGCATGGTTGCCCCGCGCAACACCTTCCCCGCCCTGAACGACATGCCGGAGGACGAGCGGGATCTGATTCCGCATGCCGCAGTGGTCTATGGCCTGTTCCCGACGATGATCGGTGTGGTCCAGGGGGCCGCGAACATCGAACTCTGGCGGGTCTGGCCTGACAGGCGGGGACCCGGCTGGTCGGTGATCGAGCTTTCCGCCTACGTGCCCGAGAAGCCGACGTCCGAGAAGGCCCGGAACTTCTGGCAGAAGAACATGCAACTGGCCATCGACACGGTCGAGGCGGAGGATTTCGAGCTTGGCCGGATCATCCAGCAGAACGCCGAGAACGGCGCGCCGGAGCATGTCGTCTATGGCCGCAACGAGCCTGCGATGAGCCATTATCACAGC
>CAXBNO010000304.1:0-4848 GCA_963976775.1 uncultured Kordiimonadales bacterium | reverse complement strand
GGCCGAGCCGGGCGACATGGCCATTCTGGTCTATACCTCCGGTACCACGGGTCCGCCCAAGGGCGCGATGATCAGCCATGACAACCTGTGCTTCCAGATGGCCAATGGCACGCAGATCCTGCCACAGGAAACCGGTGGGGAGCGTGTGGCGTTCCTGCCGCTGTGCCACGTGGCGGAGCGCACACTGACCTATTTCTCGCTCTACACCGGCAATATCGCGAACTTCGTCGAGAACCCGGAGACGGTGTTCGAGAATATCCAGGAGATCCAGCCGACCACCTTCTTTGCCGTGCCGCGGATCTGGGAGAAGCTCTATTCGCAGATCAATATCGCGGTCCGGGATGCCACCAAGCTGCAGCAATGGGCCTACAAGGTCGCGATCAACTGGGGCCTCGCCGTCGCTGACAAGAAGCTGGAGGGGCAGGAGCCGACATTCCTCGAGAAGCTGAAGTTCCGGATCGGCCTATTCCTCGTTCTGCGCAATGTCCGCAACGTGCTGGGACTGTCGCGGGTGGACTGGGTCGGCACCGGTGCCGCACCGATCTCGCCACAACTCATCCGCTGGTACATGGCCCTGGGGATCGAGATGCTGGAGCTCTATGGCCAGACGGAGAACACGGGTCTCGCCACCACCAACCTGCCGGGTGACATCAAGCTCGGCTCCGTCGGGCGCTGCGCCCGATATGCCGAATGCAAGCTCTCGCCGGAGGGGGAGATACTGCTGCGGGGCCGCCATATCTTCATGGGCTATCTGAACCAGCCGGAGATGTCGGCCGAGACCGTGGTCGACGGTTGGCTGCACACCGGCGACGTCGGTGCCATCGACAACGAGGGCTATGTGAAGATCACCGACCGGATGAAGGACATCATCATCACCGCCGGTGGCAAGAACATCACCCCGTCCGAGATAGAGAACGAGCTGAAGTTCTCGCCCTATGTCTCCGACGCCGTTGTCATCGGTGACCGTCGCAAGTATCTGACGGCGCTGGTCATGATCGATCAGGAGATGGTCGAGAAATTCGCGCAGGAGCGCAACATCGCCTTCACCAGCTTTGCATCGCTGGCACGCGCGCCGGAAGTCATCGAACTTGTGGCGGAGGAGATCGAGCGGGTGAACACCAAGTTCGCCCGGGTCGAGACCATCAAGAAGTTCCGCGTGCTGGACAAGCAGCTTGACCCGGAAGACGACGAGGTCACGCCGACGATGAAGCTGAAGCGGAAGTTCGTCGAGAAGAAGTATGAAAGCCTGATCGACAGCATGTATTCGGAAGCAGCCTGATTGGTGCCACAAATGGGTGAAACGCTTTGTCTGAAACGGAATTCTGGTAGACTTGGTGTCACAGAAACGGTCCTGATCCAAACGGGGCCGGAAACAGGGAGGATCGGATGAGAAACAAGCTTCTTGGCCTGGCTGCGGTGGCAGCCACGGCAGCAATGATCGCAGGCGCGGCGCAAGCCGCCGAACGTGGCGTGACGGATGACGAGATCCTGATCGGCACGCATACGGCGCTTTCCGGCCCGGTTGCGGTCTGGGGTGTACCGTCGGTCGAAGGCATGCGTCAGCGCTTCGATGCGGTGAATGCCGAAGGTGGCATCCACGGTCGCCAGATCCGTCTGGTGGTCGAGGACAACGAGTATCAGGTGCCGAAGGCCGTCCAGGCCGGCAACAAGCTGATCAACCGTGACCGCGTCTTCACCATGCTGTCCGCGCTCGGAACGCCCATGAACAACGCCGTGCTGCCGCGTCAGCTGGCAGCGGGCATCCCGAACCTGTTCCCGTTCTCGTCCGCGCGGCAGATGTTCGAACCCTTCCACAAGCTGAAGTTCGCCGGTGGCTCGACCTACTACGATCAGATCCGCGCCGCAGTGAAGCTGTTCGCGGAAACCCACGGCAAGACCAAGCCATGCACCATGTACCAGGACACGGATTTCGGTCGGGAGATCGAATTCGGTGTCAAGGACCAGACAGAAGTTCTGGGGCAGTCGATCGTGGCTGAGACCGCGCACAAGCCGACGGACAAGGACTTCACCGCATCCGTCACCAAGCTGCGTGAGGCCGGCTGCGACGTCGTCTACATGGGCACCATCGTTTCCGACACGATCATTCCCTACGTGACCGCGCGTTCCATGGGCTGGGATGTCGATTTCGTTGGATCGATCGCGACCTACACGAGCTACACCGCCGGTGCCAAGGGTGGCGTGACCGAAGGTTACATGGCGATGACCGGTTTCCAGATGGCCTATGGCGACAACCCGGATCCGCTGGTGAGCAACTGGTACAACGCCTACAAGGACAAGTTCGGCAAGACTCCGGATTTCCCGGCACAGCTCGGTTACATCTACGCCGACATGACGGTGATTGCGCTGCAGAACGCCGGCAGGGATCTGACAGTCGACTCGATGATCGGCGGTTTCGAGCAGATCAAGGGCTATCGCGATATCTTCGGTGGTCCGGTGCAGAGCTTCGGTCCGGACAAGCGTCAGGGGTCCAACGAATCCTTCCTGTCGCAGGTTCAGAGCGGCCGCTGGGTCCGTGTCGGCGAGAACATCGGTTACTGATCCTCAGTCTGACGACTGTTGACGAAATGCGGGGGTCGGCCACATGGTCGGCCCCTGTTTTCGTCTCGGCCCCCTGCTGGTGGTGCCGGGCCAGCTATCGGGGGAGGACATGATGGCCGCGATTGATGAACTGCACGACGAGACACTGGCGCGGATTGCCGATGACACACCGGTTGTCATGGTGAACCTGATGAAGTTCCGCGAGCGCTCGCTGGATGGTGACGGCAGTGGCTGGGATGCCTACGTGCGCTATTCGAAAGGCGTGAATCACCTGATCCGGGGCGTGGGTGGCGGCATTGTCTGGACGGGCGACGCGAAGGGAGCATCGTTCGGGCCGGCGCGGTTCGGCGACTGGGACTTCGTTGCCCTGGTCCGCTACCCGTCGAAGGCGGCCTTCCGCGCCTTCATCACGTCGGCGGAATACGAAGCGCAGAACCACCATCGCCTCAATGGCTGTCAGGAGCATGTCATCATTGCCTCCGAACAGGCCTATGGCCGCTTCCGGGAGGACTGAACCGATGCGTGCGAATGCGATCCGCCACGTTGACGTCCAGGCCAATGGCCTGCGCTTTCACTGTGCCGAGGCCGGGGATCCGCTGTCCCCGATGATCCTGTTCCTGCACGGTTTTCCCGAATTCTGGTACGCTTGGCGGAAGCAACTGGAGACACTGTCCGACGACTGGTTCTGCGTGGCGCCTGACTGCCGGGGCATCAACCTGACGCAGAAGCCCGAGGACCTGGAGAGCTACGCGATCGGCAATCTGGTGGATGACGTCGCGGGCATCATCGCGGCCTACGGTCGGGAGCGGGTGGTCCTGGTCGGGCATGACTGGGGCGGCTTCATGGCCTGGGAAGTGGCCATCCGGCGGCCTGACCTGATCGACCGTCTGGTGATCATCAATTGCGCCCATCCCGGGATCATGAGCGAGTTGCTGCACCAGCCCGACAGCGAACAGGTGACGCGCAGCCAGTACATGCTGGCCTTCCGCTCCGAGCAGGCCGAGATGCTGGTCAGCCGGGATGATTTTGCCGGACTGCGCACCAACATTCTGGACCCCGGTCTGAAGGCCGGACACCTGACGGAGGACGATGCGGCTGCATATCTGGCACACTGGCAGGTGCCGGGCTCCCTGACCGGTGGTCTGAACTACTACCGTGCCAACAGGTCAGGGCCGCCGAGTGGCGATGATGCACCGGCGCGTAGCGTTGCCGAGACGCAGATTTCGGTACCGACGATGGTGTTGTGGGGGGAGGGGGACCCCTATTTCGCGCCGGAGAACCTGGAGCGGATGCAGGAGGCGGGTCCGGACATCACGGTGCACCGGTACCCTGAGAACGACCACTGGATCGCGCATCAGATTCCGGACGGGATTTCCGCACATATCGCTCAGTTCGCGGGCAGTGACTTCACCCAGTCAACTACCTGAGCGGCCAGTCGCCGTGTCGGCGTCGGGCTGACAATTTCACCGGCTATGATGTGTTGCAGCGTGTCCTCGGCGTCGGTCACCTGGATCATCGCCTTTGGTGTCCCGCCCCATCGCTGGAAAGTCGAATGCACGTGCGGCACGCTGATCACCTGGTCGTCGGGGGAGTGGATGAACAGCGCGGGCTGGGTGGTTTCCTCCAGCCTCAGGCGTTTCACATGACGGACGGCAGCCGCCATGGGCAACAGCGCCTCTGCCGGATACCCGGTGGTCCAAGCCTGGCTGAATGCCGCGTTGTCACCTTCCCGAATGGGATTGATCCGGCCCATGAACAGCCGCAGCAACTGCCGCGCCCAGGGGATGGTCAGAAATCGGGTACCGTTCCGGCGAATCTCGAAGTTGGGTGAGATGAAGACGATGGCGTCCATGTCGTGGCGCATGTCATCGCGCATCGCCGCCCAGGCGGCCATGGTCGCGCCGGTGGACATGCCGAGCACCAGCACCCGCTGCCCCAGCAGCTTGCCCACCTCCAGCGCCTCCGCCATGTCATCCAGCCAGTCGTCAGCACCGGGCTCTGCCATGGCCGCCCTTGTCCGGCCGTGTCCGGCCAGGCGGGTGAAGTACAGGTTGGCATCCAGACCTTCCGCCACGATGTCAGGCAGTGGGCGAAGCTCCTGCTTGCTGGCCGAAAAGCCGTGAATGTTGACCACGGCCCAGGGGCGCCTGTCACGTGCTGCCGGATCGCGCCAGATGATCTCCTTGGCCAGTCCCGGGCGGATATCGCTGAATCGGGCTTCCCGGCGCGCGAGGGTTTCGATCGGGTCCTGACCCAGTTCGCCCCGCCGATAGCTGACGCGATCACGCA
>CAXBNO010000303.1:0-4891 GCA_963976775.1 uncultured Kordiimonadales bacterium | reverse complement strand
ATGAATCCCGACATCCCGATCTATCTCGGCGCGGGCAACGAGCAGACCGTTCGGCTCTGCGGCGATATCTGCGATGGCTGGCTGCCGCTCGGTTTCACGCCCGGCACAATGCACGAGTATGCCGGCTGGATCGAACAGGGCTTCGAGCGCGCGCGCAAGCGCGGGGAGGAGAAGGGCTGGGACACCTTCGAGGTGGAGGCCATGATCCATGTCGAGATGGATGACGATGTGCAGGCAGCCCTCAACCGCCTGAAACCGGAGGTCGCGCTTTACGTCGGCGGCATGGGCCACAAGAACAAGAACTACCACAAGGAAATGATGGTCCGGCGCGGCTATGGCGACGCCGCCGAACGCATCCAGGAACTCTATCTTGCAGGCCACAAGGCAGAGGCAACCGCCGCGGTGCCGGACGAATGGGTCGACGCGAAAAGCCTGGTCGGTCCGGCGAAACGCATCCGGGAGCGGTTCGGTGCCTGGGAGGAATCCGGTGCCACCACCGGCCTGGTCCGCACCCAGCAGGATTCGGTCGTAGATCTGATGGCGGAAGTGGCAAGGCTCAACCAGCCGCGCTGACCGTCCGGCCGGTCAGTCGGCGCGGTCGCCGAACAGGTCCCGGTCGTCGCCAAGCGTGCGCCAGCCCTTCACGATCCGCGTCCTGAGCGCGGAGATGTCCTCCAGCATGCCCAGCAGCGCGGGTACGACGAACAGGACCAGCACCGACGCGGTGGCCAGCCCGAACACGATGGTCACCGCCATCGGGATCAGGAACTGGGCCTGCAGGCTGGTCTCGAACAGCAGCGGGATCAGGCCGACGATGGTGGTGATGGAGGTCAATGTGACGGCCCGCAACCGGTCGCAAGCGCCATCGACGATGGCTTCCATGACAGTCTGGCCATCCTTCACCCGCTCATCGATCGTGGACACGAGGATGATGGAATTGTTCACCAGTATTCCAGCCAGACCGATCAGGGCGACAAGCGACAGGATCGTGATGTCATAGCCGAGGATCAGATGACCGGCGACGGCACCGATCAGGCCGAAGGGTATGATCGACATGACGATGATGGGCCTTGAATAGGACGCGAAGACCCAGGCCAGGAAGATGTAGATCGCTGACAGCCCGATCATCGCCCCGATCTTCATGTCACCCAGGGTCTGCGCCTGCTCTTCCGCCTTGCCCGCAAAGCGGAAGGAGAGGTTGTAACGCTGGGCAATCGCCTGCACGCGCCCGTCCGACAGGGCCGTGATGATGGTGCCAGGCTTGGTCACCGTCTCGTCGATTTCCGCGAAGACCGCGACTTCCCGGCGGCCATCCTTGCGGCGAATACGCGCGAAACCGGCGTCCTCCCTGAAGGAGACGACTTCCTCCAACGGCGTTTCGGCGCCTGCGGGGCTGCGCAGGTAGAGGTTGCGGACAGCGGCCTCTGTCGCCTCCGCTTCCGGCAGTTGCACCCGGATCGTCACTTCCTCATCGTCACGCGGGAACCGCTTGGCAATCGCGCCTTCGAAGGCGTTGCGGACCTGACGGGCCACGCTCTCCGTCGTGAACCCCAGCGCCCGCCCCCGTGGGGTCAGTTCCAGGATCAGTTCCTGCTTGCCGAATGGCAGGTCATCCTCGATATCCGACAGACCATCGAAGCGC
Organism: uncultured Kordiimonadales bacterium; assembly: GCA_963976775.1. Taxonomy (GTDB): domain Bacteria; phylum Pseudomonadota; class Alphaproteobacteria; order Minwuiales; family Minwuiaceae; genus Minwuia. The sequence continues at coordinate 3,249 of CAXBNO010000303.1, read as the reverse complement.
TGCAGTTCGAGTTTCAGTTCCTCGGCAGCGACCTTCAGTTCGGTGATGTCGTCGCCGCGAAACCGGATGTCGAGTTCCCTGCCTGGCGGGCCACCGGCCCGTTCCTGCAACGTGATCCGCCGCACGCCGGAGATGCGCGGAATCTCCTCGCGCCAGATCTCGATGAACTCGTTGGTGCGGACGTCCCGATAGTCGGAAGCCACCAGTTCCACCTGAATGCCGCCCAGATGATCGCCGAGAACACGTTCGAAGGACCGCCCCTGGCTCTGCCCGAGGCGCTGGAAGCTCATGACGACGATATCGCTGGTCTCCGCCGCCACCCGCTTCTCGGCCCGGACCAGCGCCCGCTCCAGCTCCAGCAGCGCGCTCTGCAGTTCCGTGCGAGGAGTGCCGGCCGCCATTTCGATGTTCGCATCAATCGTGTCGGATTCGGGATTGGGGAAGAAGACGAAACCGACCCGGCCACTCGCCAGAATGCCGACGCTGATGATCAGAGCCGCCAGAATTGCGCCGATAGTGACATAGCGATAGTCGAGTGCCGCGATCACAGCTCGCCGGAACCGGCCGTCGCGGAGCCGGTTGAAACGCCTATCGAACCATTGGCGGAAACGGGCGTAGCGACCGCTGCCTTCGCCCGAGCCTTCGCCCGAGCCTTCGGACATGGCACCGCGCAGATGTCCGGGCAGCACGAGGAAGCATTCGATCAGACTTGCCACCAGCACCGCCACGACAACCAGCGGAATGGCCCCGATGATCTGTCCGATCACGTCACCTATCGCGAACAGGGGCATGAAGGCCGCAATGGTGGTCAGCGCCGCCGCCGTCACCGGTGCGAGCATGCGCAGGGCCCCGGTCTGCGCGGCGTCCACGGCGCTCATCCCCTGCTGGCGCAGGTGGGCCGCATGCTCCCCCACCACGATGGCGTCATCGACAATGATGCCCAGTGTCATGATCAGGGCGAACAGGCTGACCATGTTGATGCTCTGACCGGTCCAGAGCATGACCGCCCCGGTGGCGAAGATCGCCACGGGGATGCCCATCGCGACCCAGAAGGCGATCCTGCCGGACAGAAAGACGAACAGGACGATCAGCACCAGAACGAGGCCGCTGAGACCGTTGCGCAGCAGCAGGTTGATGCGGTCGGAAATCAGCGATGCCTGAATGTCGTACTGCCTGACCTCGATGTTCGGTGGCAGCGTTCCCTGCAATTCGTCAAGGAAGGTGTTGACGATGTCTGCGGCCTCCAGCGCGTCCGTTGTCAATGACCGCTGAACGATCATCTCGATTGCCGGATTCTCTCCGCGCCCGCCAACGGGTTGCCGCCGATCGAAGCTCTCCCGCACCCGCGCCACGTCACGCAGGAAGATCTTCTCTCCGTTGGGGGCAGAGGCAACCTCAATACCGGCAATCTCGTCCGCGCGTTTCAGCTCACCCAGCGACCTCAACTGCTTTTCGGAGGCACCGGCCAGATCGCCCGATGGCAGATCGACGGAGGTATCGCTGATCCGCTTCGACAGGTCGCCAAGCGTCAGGTCCATCCGCCGCAGCGATGACGGCGGAACATCGACATGAATCTCCTCGTCACGCTTGCCGAAGAAGTTGACGAGGTCGATGCCGCGATCCAGCAACCCGTCCCGGATGCGTTTCGCCAGCGCCTTCAGCGCCGCCTCCGAAACCGGACCGGAGACCGAAATGCGGGAGATCAGGTCATAGCGGACGACGCGCTTGATCAGCGGCTCCTCGGCGTCCTCCGGCAAGGTGGTAATGCCCGAAACTGCGGCATCAATGTCCGACAGGGCCGACTGCATGTCCGATCCGGCCTTGAACTCGACAACAACAACCGCGGAGCCTTCCTGCGAGTAGCTGTTGACCTGCTTCACGCCGTCGATGAAGCGGACCTCCGGTTCGATGGCGGAGACGATGCCCGAATCCGAATCTTCAGCGCTCGCACCGGGCCAGACAACCGTGACCGTGATGAAATCGAGGCCGGTATCGGGGAAGAACTGGGTATTGAGCTTCTGCAGGCTGAACAGACCGGCGAGCAGCATCAGGGCCATCAGCAGATTGGCAGCATTGGGATGCCGGACGAAGATCCGGACCAGGTCTGCCGGGTTCATCGGCTGGAAACCCTGGCTGGTTCAGGGGCGTCCGCCCCCGTCCCGAGGTCGGGATCACGGACAAGGACGCCGGTACCGATTTCGTTGAAGCGGGTCAGGACAATGGCATCGCCGTCGCGCAGGTCGCCCGAGACGATGATGTCATTCCCGGCCCGGGCCAGCGGTGTCACCGCGCGACGCTCCAGCCTGTCATCGAGCCCGACAACAAAGACATGATCCCCGTCATGCAAGGCGACGGAGGGAAGACGGACCGTGTCCGGGAAGCGCCTGTCCGGCAATTCGATGCTGACGAACGCACCGGGACGAATGGGCAGGTCCAGTCCGTCAGCGGCCAGCAGCGCATAGAAGGTCACGCCGCCCGTTTCCGGCCGGATCTCGGCTGTGATGCGCGCGATGACTGCATCATAGGCGAGCTCCCGCTCCCCCACCGTCCAGACCACCCTGGCCAGTCGCCCGTCCAGCCCGCCGTCGGCCAGCAGCCGACCATATTGCGCGTCGGACAGGTGTCCGCGTGCCTCCAGTTGCGCCGCGCCGACCAGGCGCGCGATGCGGTCGTTGACGCTGACACGCTGGCCAAGCTGGGCATTGACCTCCGAGAGGAAACCGTCGAACGGCGCAACGAGGCGCGTGCGCTGCAGGTCACGCTCCGCCCGCTCCAGTTCGATGGCGAGACGCTGCAGCGCGGCACGCTGTTGCAAGACCTTCGCGTCATTGCTCTTTACTGCCGCGTCGCGTCGGGCCACGGTCTGGCGCTGCCGCGTCAGCTCGATCTTGGCCTGATCAAGCGACTTGTCGGAAATATTGCCGCGACCATGCAGTTCCGTGGTCCTGTCCAGATCACGCTGCAACAGGACCAGCATTTCCTTGTCCTGTGTCAGGGAGATCGTCTCGGAATCCCGATTGGCCTCGGCCTCCGCGATGCGCGCTCTCGTTTCGGAGATACTGGCCTTCAGTTCGGCAATCGCGGTCTCGTATTCGAAGCGGTCGATCTCGATCAGCACGTCGCCCTTGGCGACCGCTGCACCATTGCGGAAATAGTCACCTACCGCCACCACCTCTCCCTGCACCAGGGCGCGCATCTCGCTGCTTCGTCCCGCCGCCAGTTCTCCGAAGACCCTCATGCGCGGTTGAT
>CAXBNO010000302.1:0-4894 GCA_963976775.1 uncultured Kordiimonadales bacterium | reverse complement strand
AACAGTTCCGCCACACGCGGCAGACCACCGGTGATGTCACGGGTCTTGGAGCCTTCACGCGGGATACGCGCCAGCACGTCGCCGGCGTGAACCGCCTGCCCGTCCTGCACCGAAAGGATCGAGTCCACCGACAGGAAGTAACGTGCCTCCTGCCCCGTATCCAGGCTGATGATCTCCCCAGCGTCGTCACGCAGCGTGATGCGCGGGCGGATGTCATTCGACCCCGGATGGCCCTTCCAGTCGACGACGACCTTGGAGGAAATACCGGTATTCTCGTCCACCACATCCCTGACACTGATGCCGTCCAGCAGGTCACGATAGGTAACGAAACCGCTGCGCTCCGTGATGATCGGAACAGTGAACGGATCCCACTCGGCCAGCTTCTCGCCCTTGGTCACGGGCTGGCCGTGATCCTTGGCGAGACGCGAACCGTAGGGCACCCGGTGGCGCGCGCGCTCCCGCTTGTTCTGGTCAAGCAGGACAAGTTCAGTGGTCCTGTTCATGACAACCAGACGCCCCTCCGAATCCTCGACGACCGCGCGGTTCTCGATGTTCAGGGTGGCGTCGTGCGCCGCCTCGATGGACGAATTCTCACCGGCCTGCGCCGCGCCACCGATGTGGAACGTCCGCATGGTCAGCTGGGTACCCGGCTCACCGATCGACTGCGCCGCGATGACACCGACGGCCTCACCCATGTTGACCCTGGTGCCACGGGCCAGATCGCGGCCATAGCACTTGCCGCAGACGCCGTGACGGCTCTCGCAGGTCAGGGTGGAACGCACGATGACAGCCTCGACAGCCGCCTTCTCGATGATGTCGACCTCGGTCTCCTCGATCAGGGCACCGGCCTTGACCAGAATGTCACCGCTCGCCGGGTCCGTGATGTCCTCGGCCGCCGTACGGCCCAGGATACGCTCGCCCAGGGCTTCGATGACGTCACTGCCGTCGACCACGTCACGCACGACAAGGCCGTGGGTGGTGCCACAGTCTTCCTCATGGATGACCGCGTCCTGAGCCACATCGACCAGGCGACGGGTGAGGTAACCGGAGTTGGCGGTCTTCAGCGCCGTGTCCGCGAGACCCTTTCGGGCACCGTGGGTGGAGATGAAGTATTCCGAAACCGTCAGACCTTCCTTGAAGTTGGAAATGATCGGTGTCTCGATGATCTCGCCCGACGGCTTGGCCATCAGGCCACGCATGCCGGCCAGCTGCTTCATCTGGGCCTGGCTGCCGCGCGCACCGGAATGCGCCATCATGTAGATGGAGTTCGGCTGGCCATGATTGGCGGCACCGGCGCTCTCCATCCCCTTCATCATTTCCTCGGCAACCTTGTCGGAGCACTGCATCCAGGCATCGACAACCTTGTTGTACTTCTCGCCGGAGGTGATCAGGCCGTCCAGGTACTGCTGCTCGTACTGCTTCACCAGCGCGTTGGTCTCGTCGACCAGACCCTTCTTCGAGTCCGGGATGATCATGTCATCCTTGCCGATGGAGATGCCGGCCCGGCAGGCATGGGCAAAGCCCAGACCCATGATCCGGTCACAGAACAGCACCGTCTCCTTCTGGCCGGTGTGGCGATAGACGATGTCGATCAGGTTGCCGATTTCCTTCTTCGTCAGAAGACGGTTGATCAGCGAGATCGGCACGCGCGGGTTCAGCGGCAGCTTCTCCGCGATCAGCATGCGGCCAGGGGTGGTCTCCAGACGCATCATGGACAGCTCGCCCGCGTCGTCATAGCCCCAGTGCCGGGTGGTGATCTTCGCGTGCAGATCGACCAGACCCTGGTCCAGCGCATAGGTCAACTCGTCCATGCCGCTGAAGATCAGGCCCTCACCCTTCACGTTCTCGCGCACCATCGACAGATAGTAGATGCCAAGCACGATGTCCTGGCTGGGCACGATGATCGGCTTGCCGTTGGCGGGCGAGAGGATGTTGTTGGTGGACATCATCAGCACACGGGCTTCCAGCTGCGCCTCCAGCGACAGCGGCACGTGAACCGCCATCTGGTCACCGTCGAAGTCAGCATTGAAGGCCGTGCAGACCAGCGGATGCAGCTGGATCGCCTTGCCCTCGATCAGCACCGGCTCGAAAGCCTGGATGCCGAGACGATGCAGGGTCGGGGCGCGGTTCAGCATCACGGGATGTTCCCGGATGACCTCTTCCAGCACGTCCCAGACTTCCGGGCGCTCCTTCTCCACCAGCTTCTTGGCCGATTTCACGGTCGGGGCCAGCCCCTGCAGCTCCAGTTTGGCGTAGATGAACGGCTTGAACAGCTCCAGCGCCATCTTCTTGGGCAGACCGCACTGGTGCAGTTTCAGTTCCGGCCCCACGACGATCACCGAACGTCCCGAATAGTCGACGCGCTTGCCGAGCAGGTTCTGGCGGAACCGGCCCTGCTTGCCCTTCAGCATGTCGGCGAGGGACTTCAGCGGACGCTTGTTGGCGCCCGTGATGATCCTGCCACGGCGACCATTGTCGAACAGCGCATCGACGGCTTCCTGCAGCATCCGCTTCTCGTTGCGGACGATGATGTCAGGCGCGCGCAGTTCGATCAGGCGCTTCAGGCGATTGTTGCGGTTGATGACGCGGCGATAGAGGTCATTCAGGTCGGAGGTCGCGAAACGGCCACCATCCAGCGGCACCAGCGGACGCAGCTCCGGCGGCAGCACCGGAATCACTTCCAGGATCATCCACTCCGGACGGTTGGTGGATTCCAGGAAGGCGTCGATCAGCTTCATCCGCTTCACGATCTTCTTCGGCTTCAGCTCGGACTTGGTCTCGGCCAGTTCCTGCTTCAGCTCCGCCTTGATCTCTTCCAGGTCGAGGCCCTCGAGGATGTCGCGCACCGCTTCCGCGCCGATACCGGCGGTAAAGGCATCCTCGCCATATTCGTCCTGAACGTCGAAGTACTCATCCTCGGTCAGCAACTGGAACCGCTTCAGCGGCGTCAGTCCCGGCTCGATGACGATGTACTGCTCGAAATACAGCACCCGCTCCAGATCCTTCAGCGCCATGTCCAGGATCAGGCCGATCCGGCTGGGCAGGGACTTCAGGAACCAGATGTGCGCCACCGGGGCCGCCAGTTCGATGTGACCCATGCGTTCGCGACGCACCTTCTGCGTCGTGACCTCGACACCGCACTTCTCGCAGATCACGCCGCGATACTTCATGCGCTTGTACTTGCCGCACAGGCACTCGTAGTCCTTGATCGGGCCGAAGATCCGGGCGCAGAACAGGCCGTCCCGCTCCGGCTTGAAGGTCCGGTAGTTGATGGTCTCCGGCTTCTTCACCTCGCCGAACGACCAGGAACGGATCTGGTCGGGGCTGGAGAGCGAGATCCGGATGTGGTCGAAACTCTGGGCACTCTGCTGTTGGCCGAAAAGCTGCAGGGCGTCTTGCATGATATTTGTCCTCCGATTTCAGGGCTGATTGCGTGACCGTTTCCGGTCAATCAGCTCTCGGAATTCCTGAGTTCGACGTTCAGTCCGAGGGAGCGCATTTCCTTGATGAGAACATTGAAGCTCTCGGGAATACCTGCCTCGAACGTGTCATCACCACGAACAATCGCTTCGTAGACCTTGTTGCGTCCGGCGACATCGTCCGATTTCACGGTCAGCATTTCCTGCAGCGTATAGGCGGCGCCGTAGGCTTCCAGGGCCCAGACCTCCATCGTCACGATTTCCGGCTCACTCGCGCCATCGAACACCGGTGTGGCCATCGGCACACCGCGGGACAGGTTGCCCGCCAGTTCAAACAGCTCCGGATCGGAAAGTGCATCAATGTCGGCCATCTCGCCTTCATTGTAGACCTTCGACATCTCGGCACGCAGCGGCTTGGTGCTCTTGCCGCTGCCCTGCACCTTCTCCAGCGCATCGCCGATCTTCAGGCCGATGCCGCGCGCGGCCCAGCCCAGATGGGTCTCCAGGATCTGCCCGACGTTCATGCGCGACGGCACGCCCAGCGGGTTCAGCACGACGTCGACCGGCGTACCGTCATCCAGGAACGGCATGTCCTCTTCCGGCATGATCCGGCTGATGACACCCTTGTTGCCATGACGGCCGGCCATCTTGTCGCCCGGCTGCAGCTTGCGCTTGATGGCGACGAAGACCTTGACCATCTTCATCACGCCCGGCGGCAGTTCGTCGCCGCGCTGCAGCTTCTCCACCTTCGAATCGAAGCGGGCCTGCAACGCGCCGGTCGCCTCGTCGAACTGGCGGCGCAGCGCCTCGATATCGGCCATTGCCTTGTCGTCGGACAGGACAACCTGCCACCACTGGCCGTGGCTCAGATCACCCAGGGCATCCTCGGTGATCGCGATGCCTGTCTTGAAGCCACGCGGCCCGCTGTCTGCCGTCTTGCCGACCAGCAGGTTGCGCAGGGTCGAGAAGATGCTGCGTTCGTATATGGCGCGTTCGTCGGCCATGTCCTTGCGCAGACGCTCGATCTCGTCGCGTTCGATCTGCAGCGCACGCTCGTCCTTGTCGACACCGTGACGGTTGAAGACCCGGACCTCGACAACCGTACCAGAGGTACCCGGAGGCATCTTCAGCGAGGTGTCGCGAACGTCGGCGGCCTTCTCACCGAAGATGGCGCGGAGCAGCTTCTCCTCCGGCGTCATCGGGCTTTCGCCCTTCGGCGTGATCTTGCCGACCAGGATGTCGCTCGCCTCGACCTCGGCACCGATGTAGACGATGCCGGCCTCGTCGAGGTTTTTCAGCGATTCCTCGGCCACGTTCGGGATGTCGCGGGTGATTTCCTCCGGACCCAGCTTCGTGTCGCGGGCCATGATCTCGAATTCCTCGATATGGATCGAGGTGAAGACATCGTCCTTGACGATACGTTCGGAGATCAGGATCGAATCCTCGAAGTTGTAGCCCATCCACGGCATGAAGGC
>CAXBNO010000301.1:0-4903 GCA_963976775.1 uncultured Kordiimonadales bacterium | reverse complement strand
GTACGCCTTCGCCCGCCATACCAAGGCTGGTGGTATTGCCAAGCAATACAATGTCATCAGGCATATTTTTCAAGCAGTTGAATGGCAGATTGATAATTCTGTCATCAGCCATACTTTCGGCCAGGGCATACCCGGTCGCCTCGGTCCGGTTGGTCAGATAGATCCGCGGGCACCCGGCCACCAGCAAGGCGTGGACAGCGGCGCGTGCGGCCCCGCCTGCCCCGATCACCAGCGCGGGACCAGCCTGCGGATCGACTCCGGCCTGCCGCAGGTTGGCCATGAAACCATAGGCATCCGTGTTGCGTCCCAGGATCCGCCCGTCCGGCTGAAACACCAGCGTGTTCACCGCACCGATGGCACGGGCCGCATCATCCGCTTCATCCGCCAGCCGCAGCGCCGCAAGCTTGTGTGGCACCGTCACGTTGGCACCCCTGAACCCGGCGACGGCCAGACCGCGCACAGCCACCTGGAAACTCTCCGGTGCCACGGGCAGGCCCAGATAGGTTCCGGCAATAGCCTGTTCCTGCAACCAGAACCCGTGCAGACGCGGCGACAGGCTGTGCGCAACGGGCCAGCCAAGCACTGCCGCGACGGCTTCCGGCACGGTTGTCCGCGTGTGATCATCAGACATGTTTCATTCCGTTTCCCGGCCTCCCCCGCGCCATTCGATCCCGGCCTGGCGCAGTGCCACCAGTACCGGCAGCAATGGCAGACCGAGGATCGAGGACCAGTCACCCGCCATGCGCTGAAACAGGTGTATCCCCTCCGCTTCGATCCGATAACCACCAACCGACGACAGGACCGCGTCCGGCGCGTCGGCAACATAGACAGCCTGTTCATGCGCGGACAGGGGCCGCATCTCCATTTCACACCGGTCTGAGTAGGACCAGATGACTGCACCCGCCCGCATCAGGGTGACGCCATTGACCAGAAAGTGAACCCGGCCACCAAGCAGTGCAAGATGGGATTTCAGTCCCTCTCGCCCTACCGGCTTGTCGAGCAGACTGTCGCCAACCGCCAGAATCTGATCCGCCGCCAGGACAAGATCATCGGGCATCAACTGACTGATAATACTTGCTTTTTCTCTCGCCAGGGTCAAGGCAATCGCGGCTGGTGATCGGCCCTCCCGCAGGGCGGTCGCCTTCAGGGCAGCCTCATCAACAGCCGCTGGCATGACCTGGAATTCCAGCCCTGTCCCGGCGAGCAGGCGGCGACGGGTCATACTGCCCGACGCCAGTATCAGTCCGGTAGTGCTCCCGGAAGTCATACTGCCTGTTCTTCCTTGCGGCGCTGATACAGCGACAGGATGGCCGCAGCGGATTCCTCGATCGACTTGCGGGTCACATCGATGGTGGGCCAGCGGTTGCGGGCAAAGACACGCTTGGCCTCTGCCAGTTCGTCGGCGACTACCTCCGGGTCGGAATAGTCGCTGTCGCCGGATTCCCGCAGGCTGAGCAGTCGGTTGCGGCGGATCTGGCTCAACCGTTCGGAGGATGTGGTCAGACCCACGACCAGGGGCTTGCGGAGTTTCAAAAGCTGATCAGGCAGGGGAACGGCTGGCACGAAGGGGACATTGGCCGCCTTCAGCCCGCGATTTGCCAGATACATGCAGGTGGGCGTCTTCGATGTCCGGGAAACGCCGACCAGCACCACGTCGGCGCGATCCAGGTCCTCCACGTGCTGGCCATCATCATGGATCAGGGTGAAGTGCATCGCCTCGATCCGGTCAAAATACTCGTTGTTCATCTCATGCTGGATACCGGGACGGCCACGTGTTTCTCCGCCCAGGAAGCTGCCCAGCGCCGTCATGACCGGATCCAGCGCGGCAACGCTGCGCACGCCAAGCCGACGGCACGCATCTTCCAGCAGCAGGCGCAGGTCCGGATCGACCACGGTGAAGATCACGATACCCGGCGATTCCTGGATGCTGCGGATCACCAGTTCCATCTGCGCCCGGTTGCGGATCATCGGCCAGAGGTGCTTCACCGCGTCCGCATCGGCAAACTGCACCAGCGCGGCATTCAGGATTCCGGTCAGGGTCTCGCCGGTGGAATCGGAAACCAGATGCAGGTGAAAGCGGTTCATGGTGCTGGCGTCCGTTGCTGAATTGCGTGTGCGGAGGGCAATCTGCCACCCACCGGATCAGATGATCCACAGGGGAATGTACAGTCGGGGGGAATCGGATGCGAGGGAAGAGAATGGCGCTTTCGCACACGCACCGCCGGTTTGCCCCCACAGGAGTCCGGCAGTGGATCACGGAAGCACGGGACAGGCGTGAACAGCGGGCGCAAGCATGAATGGTCCCGCCCAGCCTGTGGAAATCCTCCGGCGACGTCGGGGAATCGATGGGCGGGCAGTCCGGGCAAACCGGGGATGAAACCGGAAAGCCGACGCCTGCCTGTGCGGAACTCCGGGACAGGAAACAATCCCCACTATCCAGCGACCAACTACAACCTCCAGATTCTTATCTATAAGATAAGAGTAAGAGAGTTGAGCATGTGAGTGGAATCCAGCACTGAGAGAAGAGCATGAGCAAGACAGCGACCCTGGCCCTGCCGGAGCCGATAACCGACGCCTCCGCCTGGCGCGGCGCGGACCTCCAACAGCATCCCGAGAGCTGGATCGATCCGCTGGACGAGAGCTTCATCACCGTCCTTTCGGACAGGATCGACGGGTTTCTGGCAAGCGACAAGCCTCTGACAGCGATGGTGCGGGGTGATGTGGAGCACCCGGTGCTGATGGCCAGGACCCGTGACTGGTGCAGCACCCTGTTGTCTGGAAGGGGGTTCGTGCTGGCGCGGGGACTGCCGATCCATGATTGGGACATGCGGAAGATCGCGGCAGTGTGGTACGGGCTTGGCCTGCTGATGGGCGCACCGCGCAGTCAGAACGCGCAGGGTCACCTGCTGGGCCACGTCAGGGACCTGGGACTGTCGACCCACGATCCGAAGGTCAGGATCTATCAGACGACGGAGCGTCAGACGTTCCATACGGATTCCTGCGACGCGGTGGGCCTGCTCTGTCTGAAGACGGCCAGGACAGGCGGGGAGTCGGCCATTGTCAGCTCGATGCAGATCTACAACGAGATGTATCGGGACAGCCCGGAGCTGCTGCGCGCATTGTTCAACAGCTTTCCGACCGACCGGCGGGGCGAGATTCCCCCGGGCAAGAAGGCCTGGTTCGACATTCCGGTCTTCAATCATCACGCGGGGCATCTGTCGGTGATCTATGCCCGGCGCTACATCATCTCCTCCGCCCGGCTGGAGGGACCGCGTCGCCTGTCGGACCTGGAGGTCGCGGCGCTGGACCGTTTCGACGCGCTGGCCAATGATCCGGCGATGCATCTGAAGATGGAGTTCCGGCCCGGCGACATCCAGTTCGTGCATAATCACACCATCCTGCATGACCGGCTGGCCTATGAGGACTGGCCGGAGCCGGAGCGCAAACGGCACCTTCTCCGGCTCTGGCTGGCGATTCCGGGTGCACGTCCCTTGCCAGACGTCTATGCGGAGCGCTATGGCTCCACCACAATCGGGGACCGGGGCGGTATCCTGGTCGACGGGACACGATTGACGGTGCCCTTGGAGGCTGTCTGAGAGCGGATTGGCGGTTGTCCGTGGGCCATTCCACCCCTCTCCCCCTCCCGACCACCCACGCGAGTATCCTGATGGGTGGTCGAGAGGGGGAGAGGGGAGGTACGGTCGGCGAAACCTCCCCACCACCAGGAGATCTTATGACTGAGAAGCGGTTTCTTGCGGCACTGAACGGCGAAGCCGTTGATCGGCCGCCCTTCTGGTTCATGCGCCAGGCCGGACGCTATCTGCCGGAGTATCGGGCCACGCGGGCAGAGGCCGGCGACTTCCTGGACCTGTGCTATCGGCCTGATCTGGCCGAGGAAGTTACCCTGCAGCCGATCCGGCGCTTCGGCATGGATGCGGCGATCCTGTTCGCGGACATTCTGCTGCTGCCTCAGGCGCTGGGCCAGCATCTGGAGTTCAGGGCGGGGGAGGGACCGGTGCTGGATCCAATCCGCCGGACGGAGGACATTCCTGCCCTGGACATGGACCGGCTGCACGAAGGCCTGGGACCGGTCTATGAGACCGTCAGTCGCCTCAGCCGCTCCCTGCCTGCGGAGACGGCACTGATCGGCTTTGCCGGGGCGCCCTGGACCGTTGCGACCTACATGGTGGAGGGATCGGGCAGCCGCGATCATCCGACCATCAAGCAATGGGCCTTCAGCGACCCGGAAGGGTTCGGGAAACTGATGGATCTGCTGGTGCAGGGCACGGCGGCCTATCTGAAGGCGCAGATCGCCGCGGGGGCGGAGGCGGTGCAGCTCTTCGATACCTGGGCGGGAGCCCTGCCGCATGCATATCTGGAACCGCTGGTGTTCCAGCCATTGCAGCAGATCGCGGCACTGATCCATGCCGACTACCCTGATATTCCGGTGATCGGCTTTCCGCGCGGTGTCGGTACCTCGCTGGCCCATGCGGCGCGGATTCCGGGGATCGCCGGACTGGGCGTGGACTGGAGCATGGACCCGCAATGGGTCGCCGCCAACGTGCAGCCGCATCGCGTGGTGCAGGGCAACCTGGATCCGCGTCTGGTGGTGGTCGGCGGCGAACCGATGCGCCAGGCCACACGGCACATCCTGGATTGCTTCGGTCAGCGCAATTTCATCTTCAACCTGGGCCACGGTTTCGTGCCGGAGACGCCGCCGGAGCATGTCGCCGAACTGTCGGAGATGCTGAAGGCGGTATAGAACAAATGATCTCCTTCCCCCTCGATGGGGGAAGGTCGGGATGGGGGTGAATCGGCGCAGCCGAGCAATAGGCCGCCGACAGTGCGATAGCCTTCGGCTTCACCCCCCATCGACCGCTGCGCGGCCACTTCCCCCGCAAGG
>CAXBNO010000300.1:0-4927 GCA_963976775.1 uncultured Kordiimonadales bacterium | reverse complement strand
ATCCGGTGCGGACGATCCGGGAAATCGCCGACGGGGTCGGGGCAAGGGTGATGTTCGACGCGGCGCACCAGTGCGGCATCATCGCGGGCAAGGCATGGAAGAATCCCCTGAAGGAGGGGGCGCATTTCATGACCATGAGCACCTACAAGAGCCTGGGCGGTCCCGCCGGTGGCCTGATCGTTTCCGATGATGCGGAGATCGCGGAGCGGCTGGACGCCATAGCCTTCCCCGGCATGACCGCCAACTTCGACGCCGCCAAGTCGGCCGCCCTGGCCGTCACCATGCTGGACTGGCGGGACTTCGGCGAAGCCTACGCAACGCGCATGATCCAGACCTCCACCGGGCTGGCACACGCGCTGGCGAAACGCGGACTGAAGCTATTCGCCACCGACCGGGGCCACACGCAGTCACACCAGTTCGCGGTGGAAGCCGCGGGTCTTGGCGGCGGTCAGGCGGCATCGCGGAAGCTGCGAGCGGCCGGATTCCTGGCATGCGGCATCGGCCTGCCCCTGCCGGAGGTAGTCGGCGACATGAACGGGCTGCGCATCGGCACACCTGAACTGGTACGCTGGGGCACCGGGCCGGAACATGTCGAGCAACTGGCGGACCTGATCGTCGAAGCCCTGCGCAGCAACGCGCCGGAGACCGTCCTGCCGCGCGTTTCCACCTTCAGGCAGACCTTCGACCGGTTGCATTTCATGCATTGAGCAGGGATCGGAATCCCGGCGCGCCAGACGGACCAAGCGGCTGGAGAACCCCGCCCGGATCGGGTAGAAGCAGCACCATGAGCAAAGACACCAAGACTGAACCGACCGGACCCGTCGTCCTGTGCATCCTGGACGGCTGGGGCCATCGCGACGATCCGACCGACAACGCCATTGCGCTGGCCCGCGCGCCCAACTGGCGTGAACTCAGCCGCAGTTGCCCGCAGAGCCTGATCCAGACATCCGGCCTCGCCGTCGGTCTGCCTGAGGGGCAGATGGGCAATTCCGAAGTGGGTCACATGAACATCGGTGCAGGCCGTGTGGTGATGCAGGACCTGCCGCGCATCGACGCCGCGATCCAGGATGGCAGCCTGATGCAGGATGCCCGGCTGAAGCGGCTGGCGACCACCTGCCCCACCGTCCACATCCTCGGCCTGCTCTCACCGGGCGGCGTCCATGCGCATCAGGGCCATATCGTTGCCCTGGCGCAGGCCCTTGTCGATGGCGGGGCGGAGGTTCTGGTTCACGCCATTCTGGATGGCCGCGACACCCCGCCGAAGAGCGCCGCCGAGTATCTGGATGCGGTCGACCGCGCGCTGCCGCATGGCGCCCGGATCGCGACCCTGATCGGGCGCTACTGGGCCATGGATCGCGACAAGCGCTGGGATCGGGTGGAGATCGCCTGCAATGCGTTGGTCAATGGCGTCGCCACCGCGTTTCCGGACTGGAAAGCGGCGCTGGAGGATGCCTACAGCGCCGATGAGACCGACGAGTTCGTCAAGCCGCGCCGCATCTCCGGCTTCGACGGCATGGCGGATGGTGACGGGCTGGTGATGGCGAACTTCAGGGCCGACAGGGCGCGCGAGATCCTGACCGCCCTGCTGGACCCGCATTTCGATGGCTACAGGCGCGACCGCACGATGCGGTTCGGCGGGGCCATCGGCATGACCGAATATTCCGAAGCGCTCAATCCGTTCCTGCAGGCCCTGTTCCCGTCGGAGGACCTGCCGGACACGCTGGGCGAGGTTGTCGCCCGTGCCGGCCGCAAGCAGCTTCGGATCTCCGAAACCGAGAAATACGCCCACGTCACCTTCTTCCTGAATGGCGGACAGGAGCAGCAATATGAGGGCGAGGACAGGATCCTGATCCCCTCCCCCGATGTCGCGACCTATGACCTGCAGCCGGAGATGTCCGCGCGGGAAGTCACGGACCGGCTGGTGGAGCGTATCGCTGACGGCCGGACAGACCTGATCGTGGTGAACTTCGCCAATCCGGACATGGTCGGACACACCGGCGATCTCGCGGCGGCGATCCAGGCCGTGGAGACCATCGACGCCTGCCTCGGACGGCTCGCCGACGCCATCAGGGAAGCGGATGGCACGCTGCTGATCACGGCCGATCACGGCAATCTGGAGATGATGAGCGACCCGGAAACGGGGCAGCCGCATACCGCGCACACCACCAACCCGGTGCCATTGACCATGGTCAACGGGCCGGAGGGCATGGCGCTGCAGCCGGGCCGTCTGGCGGACCTTGCACCAACCGTGCTGCATCTGATGGGGTTGCCGCAACCGGCGGCAATGACCGGCAAGTGCCTGCTGACACCTGCCAGCGCCCTGGAAAAGGAACACCGTGTGGCAAGTTGAGCCGATCCTGCGGATTCTGAAGGGATCATGTACGCGACTGTTCATGGCGTCGGCGCTGGTCATGGCCCTGTCGCAGCCCGCGCTGTCGCAGGAGAAGACGGTCGATCCGGAAGCGCAACTGAAGGTGCTTGAACAGACGCGCGACGAGACGGAGGCACGGCTGCAGGGGCTGCAACGCGACGCGAAGCAGTTCGCGGAGGAGAACAGGGAACTGTCGGAGAAGCTGGCGATCGCGGCCGAAGCGGTCCGACAGGCGGAGCGGGAAAGCAGCGGCGCGGAAACGACTGTCGAAGACCTCGATTCGCAGATTCAGGCACGGACAACCGCACTGGTCCAGCGCCGCAAGGAACTGGCGGCCACCCTCTCTGCCCTGCTCGGCCTTGCCCGGATGCCGACGCTGGCCGTGGTCGCCCAGCCGGGGCAGGTCGCCGAGAACGCGCTGACCGCCTCCGCGCTCGCGGGGATCACACCAGTGTTGCAGGGCCGGGTGTCCGGGCTGCAGCAGGCGCTGCTGGCGCTTGAGCAACTCAAGAAACGCCAGGTCGCTGCGCGCCAGCACGCCAGCCGGACGATCGCACGTCTCCAGTCGGAGCGCGATGAGCTGGAATTGCTGCTGCGCCAGCGCAGGGACCAGTTGGGTGCACTGAGCATCGCACGCGAGATCGAGAGTACCCGACTTGCACGACTGGCCGCCCGGGCACGCGACCTGAACAGCCTGATGGACCGCCTGGCCCCCGTCACGACCCTGGCGGCGATACCCGCCAAACCCGCAAGGCGAGCGGGAATCGAGGCTCTGAAGGGGCGCTTGCCGTTCCCGGCCGAGGGGGCTGTCGTGCATCACTTCGGTGATCATCGCCCCGGTGCGCCCGGAGAAGTGCAAGGCCTCACAATTTCGACACGTTCCAGTGCTTTGGTCACCGCACCGCATGATGGTACGGTAAGCTTTGCAGGGCCGTTCCGATCCTATGGACGGTTGTTGATCATGGATCTGGGCGACGGTTATCATCTACTGGTCGCCGGGCTGGCGCAGAGCGACGTGACGGTGGGTCAATGGTTGCTCGCCGGTGAACCGATCGGCAGCATGACGCGGACTACGGACGGAAAGCGACCCGAACTTTATCTGGAACTGCGTCGCAACGGATCGCCTGTCGATCCTTTGCCATGGATGGCGCCGAGCAAGGGAAAGAGCAGCGGCTGATGATGAAGCGGATTATTCGCGTGGCACTGGTGTCCGCGCTGTTGGCGGGGCCTGTCGGGCTTCTGGCCACGACGGCCCAGGCACAGCAGACAAAGACCTATGACTATGACCTGCTGACCCTGCTGGGTGACGCGATTGCGAAGATTCGCGACAGCTATGTCGAACCCGTGGACGACGCCAAGCTGATCGAGGCTGCGGTCAACGGGATGCTCAAGTCCCTCGACCCGCATTCCGCCTTCCTGCCGCCCGAGCAGGTGAAGCAGATGCAGGTCAACATCAAGGGCGAGTTTGGCGGCCTGGGCATCGAGGTCACGATGGAGGACGGCTTCGTCAAGGTCGTCACCCCCATCGACGACACACCGGCAGCCCGTGCAGGCGTGCAGCCCAACGACCTGATCACCCATATCGATGGAGAAGCGGTGCTGGGCCTCAGCCTGACCGAGGCCGTGAAGAAGATGCGCGGCGCCGTCGGCACGGACATCCTGCTGATGGTCAACCGCACTGGCGTGGCCGAGCCCTTCGAGATCACGATCACCAGGGCGGTGATCAAGGTGCAGTCCGTGCGTGCGCGTGCCGAAGGCAATGTCGCCTACATCCGCATTTCCAGCTTCTCCGAGCAGACTGAATCCGGTCTGCGCAAGTCGATGCGGAACCTGAAGGAAGAAATCGGCGATGATATCGCTGGTGTCATCCTGGATCTCCGCAACAATCCCGGCGGTCTGCTGGATCAGGCCATTGCCGTGTCGGACGCCTTCCTGGATCGGGGCGAGATCGTCTCCACCCGTGCCCGCGACGTCTCGGCCATCGAACGCTACAACGCAAAGCCGGGCGATCTGGCCAGCGGCCTGCCTGTCATCGTGCTGATCAACGGCGGTTCGGCCAGCGCGTCGGAGATCGTGGCCGGAGCCCTGCAGGATCACAAGCGTGCGATCCTGATGGGCACAAAGAGCTTCGGCAAGGGCTCCGTCCAGTCGATCATGCAGCTTGGCGGCGGCAATCAGCTGAAGCTGACAACTGCCCGCTACTACACGCCGTCCGGCAATTCGATCCAGGCCAAGGGCATCGTTCCGGATGTGGACGTGCCTCAGGCACGGCTGGAACTGCTCGAAACCAGTCAGAGATCCGAAGCGGATCTGCGCAACCGTCTCGATAACGACACGAGTGCGGAGACGAGCGATGGCGACACGGTGGCCGAACCCGAGCAGCAGGCGGACTATCAGTTGCAGCGCGCACTTGACGCGATCCGTACCATCACGATCGCACGTGCCAGTCTGAAATAGTCCAGCGGGCGACTCACCAGATGGCTGATCGAGCAGCAGGAACGGGCCGAATGCCTCTGGCGCAGATCGGGCTGTTCGCTGCGACCGCGATCTTCCTCG
>CAXBNO010000299.1:0-4935 GCA_963976775.1 uncultured Kordiimonadales bacterium | reverse complement strand
TCATCGCTGTCGCCCAGCCGCACCGCTACACCCGCCTCGCCGCCCTGTTCGAGGATTTCTGCACCTGTTTCAATGATGCGGACACGGTGATCGTCGCCGACGTCTTCCCGGCCGGCGAGCAGCCGATCGAGGGCGCGGACAAGGCGGGGCTGGTCGCTGGTCTGCGCCAGCGCGGTCACCGGGACGTGCATGCCCTGAGCGCACCGGAGGACCTGGCCCGCACCGTGGCCGAGGTGGCCCGTCCCGGTGACCTGGTTGTCTGCCTCGGTGCCGGCAGCATCTCGCTCTGGGCCAATGCCCTGCCGGATGCCCTGCGTGCGCTGCAGGGGGGAGGGCAATGAACGCCATGACCCCGATCCTCCGCAATGACCTGATCAGCCGCCTGCCCGATGTCCGAGGCAGCTATACCGCCGATGCGTCCCTGAGTTCTCTCACCTGGTTCCGTGTCGGTGGCCCGGCGGAGGTGCTTTTCCGTCCCGCTGATCGCGCTGACCTGATGGCATTCCTGGCTGCGAAGCCCGCAGATGTGCCGGTGACGGTAATTGGTGTCGGTTCCAACCTGCTGGTTCGCGATGGCGGCGTGCCGGGTGTGGTGATCCGGCTCGGACGTGGTTTCAGCGATTTCGAGGTGATTCGGGCGGAAACGACTGTCCTGATCCGTGCAGGCGCGGGCTTGAGCGATGTGAACCTGTCGATGAAGGCCCGTGATGCCGGTCTGTCCGGTCTCGAGTTCCTGCGCGGTGTGCCCGGAACGGTGGGTGGCGCGCTGCGCATGAATGCCGGGGCTTACGGGACGGAAGTGAGGGATGTCCTGGTCTCCGCGCGCTGGATCAACGCGGCGGGCGCGATGCAGGAATCATCGGCGGCGGAACTTGGCTTCAGCTACCGTCACTGCTCCGCACCTTCGGACGCGATCTTCGTGGATGCACTGTTCCGGGCCGTTCCCGGTGACCGTGCAGCCATTGATGCGCGCATGAAGGAAATCAGCGCTGCCCGCAATCTCAGCCAGCCGGTGAAGTCCAGCACGGGTGGTTCCACCTTTGCGAACCCGCCGGGGGCGAAAGCCTGGGAACTGATCGATGCGGCCGGTTGCCGTGGGCTGGTGGTGGGCGATGCACAGGTTTCGGAGCAGCACTGCAACTTCCTGATCAACCGGGGCAACGCGACCGCAGCGGACCTCGAATCTCTGGGCGAGACAGTGCGCCGCCGGGTCGCTGAAACATCCGGTGTGGAGCTGCACTGGGAAATCCGCCGTATCGGCGTCGGTCAGGGGGGCGGCACATGAAACATGTTGCAGTCCTGATGGGCGGCTGGTCGGTGGAACGTGAAGTTTCGCTCGCCACAGGTGCGGCCTGTGCGGATGCGCTCGAAACAGCCGGATTCCAGGTGACCCGGATCGACGTGGACCGGAACCTGGCCACACGCCTTGTGGAGACCGATCCGGACGTGGTCTTCAACGCCCTGCATGGCCGCTTCGGTGAGGACGGCACGGTGCAGGGCATGCTGGAAATGATGGGCATTCCCTATACCCATTCGGGGGTGCTGGCGTCGGCCATTGCCATCAACAAGCCTGCCGCCAAGGCGCTGTTCCGCGAGGCCGGTATCCCGACGCCGGACGGCGAGGTGCTGACCCGTCGTGCCCTGGCCGCGCGTTCCGACTGGCAGGCTCCGCTGGTCATCAAGCCGATCAACGAAGGCTCCTCGGTCGGTGTCGATATCATTCTGGAGGGCGACAACATCCCCCCGCTCGAGACCGGTGACCCGGAAGCGACGGTGCTGGTGGAGCGCTACATTCCCGGGCGCGAGGTTCAGGTGGCGGTGGCCTTCGACGAGGTGCTGGGTGCCATCGAGATACTGTCGCCCGGTCGCTTCTACGATTACGAGGCCAAGTATGCGCCAGGGGGATCGCGTCACGTGATGCCCGCACCGATTCCGGAGGACGACTATCGCGCCGCCTGCGAGATGTCGCTGCAGGCGCACCGGTTGCTCGGCTGCCGCGGCATCACCCGTTCCGACCTGCGCTATGACGATACCGGCGAGGGGCCGCCGAAACTGTTCCTGCTGGAAGTGAACACGCAGCCCGGCATGACAGCCACATCGCTGGCGCCCGAGATCGCGCTGCATCGGGGCATCGACTTCGAGACGCTGTGTACCCGGCTGGTGGAGGATGCATCATGCGATCGCTGACCGCGAAAGCCGCCGAGCGTCCCCTGCAGGAAACCAAGACCGCGCAGGCGAACCGCCGGTCCGGGAAGCAGCAGCGCACCATGCCACGGCGGGAGCGTCGCCGCCGGGTCTGGAGCTGGGTTGCCGTCGCCTTGGTGATCGGTGTCATTGGCGCGACCTTCCAGGCCATCCGTGAAGGTTGGCACGCACAGGCCTTCGTCGCTCTTGATGAGATGGTTGACGACGGCTATCGCGCCGTGGGGCTGACAGTGGAGGAAGTCACCCTGACGGGGCGCGACAAGGCGGGCATGAATGCCCTGCGTCGCGCCCTGGGCGTGGAGGTCGGGACACCGATCCTGCGCCTCGACCTGGATGAACTTCAGACCCGTCTGGAAAGCGTTGGCTGGATCGCGTCGGCTGAGGTGCAGCGTCATCTACCAGACCGTCTGCATGTCGCCATCACCGAACGTGTGGCCTTTGCCCGCTGGCAGCGCGATGGCCAGACCAGCCTGATCGACCGGGACGGGGAGATCATCCTGTCCGACGTTGGTCACCGCTTCGCCTATCTGCCACGGGTGGTTGGCAGCGGGGCAAATGTCCGGGCTGCCGAACTGCTGGACCTGCTGGATGCCTCGCCCCGCCTCGCGCGGCAGGTGCGGTCGGCCAGCCTGATCCGGGAACGGCGCTGGGACGTGACCCTCGAGAGCGGCATCACCGTCAGCCTGCCGGAGCAGGGTGCCGATGCCGCCTGGCAGCATCTGGATGAACCGAAACACCGCAAGCGACTGCTGGCGGACGACGTTGGCTTCGTCGACATGCGCATTCCGGGGCGCGTGATCGTGCGGGGCAGGGACAGTGGCGGCGCACAGAAGCCGCAGGAACAGGAGACCTGATCATGCAGAGGGCGGATCAGGATCTGACAGGGGCTGCAGGGTAATGGCTAACGGACGATCACAGTTCATCGCGGCGCTGGATGTCGGGTCCAGCAAGATCAGCTGTGCCGTGGCACAGCCGTTGGATGACGGCTATCGCGTGCTTGGCGCGGCGTCCCGCCGTGCGGAGGGATTGCGTCGTGGCGTGATCACCGACATGGACGCGGCGGAGGCCGCGATCCGCGACGTCGTTGACCAGGCGGAGCAGCGCGCAGGGGTCGCGCTGGAGGATGTCTTTGTCTCCCTGTCCGGCGGCATGCCATCAAGCCACGTGGCGGAAGTCGAGATCGCCGCCCCGGACCGCCCCATCACCGATCAGGATGTCCGGCGTCTGCTCCAGCTTGCCGGCACGCGGGAGGAGCAGGGAGAGCGCTCCGTCCTGCACGCAATTCCCGTGGGCTTCGCGCTCGACGGAGAGACCGGCATCCAGGACCCGCGTGGCATGGTGGGGCGGCGGTTGAGTGCGCGGGTGCATCTGCTGTCTGCCGCACAGGGTGCGCAGCGGAACCTGAAGATGTGTGTCGAGCGGTGCCTGCTGCGACCTGTCGATCTGGTCGCGGCACCCTATGCAGCCGGACTTGGTTGCCTGAGCTGGGACGCCCGTGACCTCGGCTCCGTCGTCATCGATCTGGGCGCAGGCGTGACCAAGATCGGCATCTTCCGAAGCGGCACCCTGATCTTCGCCGACGCGATCCCCATCGGCAGCGCGCATATCACCAACGACATTGCCTCCATTCCCGGCCTGACGCTGGCCTTCGCCGAACGGCTGAAGACCCGGCACGGCAGTCTGTTCGTCGGTCCCAACGACGACGATGTGACCGTCGCCCTGCCATCCTTCGTGGAGGGCTGGACGGACGGCACCGGGCAGATGGCCCTGTCGCTGCTGACCGGTGTGATCCGCCCGCGTGTCGAGGAGATCTTCGAAACGGTGCGGGACATCATCGATTCCTCCGGTCATGCCGCCATCGCCGGGCGCAATGTCGTCCTGACGGGCGGCGGCAGTCTGCTGACCGGCATCGACGCCGTCGCGCGCGACATTCTCGACAGGCCCGTCAGCCTGGGTCGTCCGATCGGTCTGGCCGGTCTGAAAAAGGACATGTCCGGACCTGATTTCACAACGCTGGCAGGCACCATCGCCTTCGCCGAGCGTCGTCTCGAAGCACGTCGTGCGGTCGATGTGCCAGCCACCCTTCCTGGCCGTGTCGGGCGGATTGTCCGTCTGGGTCGCTGGCTCAGGGAGAACTTCTGATGTTTGCGTTCCATGAGACCCCCTCGCGTCGGAACGCCGGAAAGGGTGAGTCCGCCAACAACACCCAAGCCCGGAGCACCGCACATACCGGGCATTCCCCACTGAAACCGTCTGTCGGGCATACATAAGGAGGCATCGATATGGCCATTAATCTGACCAATCCTGAACTCACCGAGATGCTGCCACGCATCGTGGTATTTGGCGTCGGTGGCGCCGGCGGCAATGCCGTCAACAACATGATCGAATCGGAACTGCAGGGTGTGGAGTTCGTCGCAGCGAACACCGACGCCCAGGCACTCGCCAAGTCCAAGACGACCAACCGCATCCAGCTTGGTGCCGGTCTGACGCAGGGACTGGGCGCGGGGGCGCAGCCGGATGTCGGCCGTCAGGCCGCCGAGGAGGCCATGCCGCTGATCCTGGAGTACCTGGAAGGCGCACACATGTGCTTCATCACCGCCGGTATGGGTGGTGGTACGGGCACGGGCGCGGCACCGGTGATCGCCCGCGTCGCGCGCGAGCATGGCGTGCTGACCGTCGGCGTCGTGACCAAGCCGTTCCAGTTCGAGGGCAAGCGCCGTCTGGCCATCG
>CAXBNO010000298.1:0-4942 GCA_963976775.1 uncultured Kordiimonadales bacterium | reverse complement strand
CGAGAAATCGGTGAAGGATGGTGACCACGCCGTTGCCGTGGCCCGCGCGAAGGGGATCCTGGTCGAGTTCGAGGCGACCGCCGAAGCCTTCAGGACCCGTTTCCCGACGGGTGACGATGCCTGATAGCGGCTTCCCCAGGTACGCAGGCAATTGCACTACACCGAAAATCAACGCCTGAGCGGCGATGATCACGCAAGTTTGGTCTTGCGGGAAGACGGACCCATGCAAACAATCGTCTCCATGAGAAACACACACCGCTATCTGTCCTGCGTCCTTTCCGCGCCACTCGCGCTCGGACTTCTCGCCGGTGTCATCGGCTGGCAACCCGGAGCCGCAGGCGCCAAGGAACTGGCATCGAAGGACAACAAGGCCGTTGTCTCCCCCATCACCCCCGCCGCGCGGGCATCCGGCAAGGGTTTCGGAGCCTTCCTGGCCGCGCGACAGGCACGCAAGGACGGCGATCTTGCCGCCGCCGCCCGGTACTTCAATGAAGCGCTGGAGGCGGACCCGGAAAATCTCTGGCTGCTGCGGCGGGCGTTCCTGCTGACCGTGTCGGAAGGGAATGTGGAGGCGGCGCTGCCGCTGGCGGAGCGCATTCTGGAAGGCGATCAGGCGGCCCCGGTGGCCAATCTGACGGTCGCCGTCCACGAGTTGAAGATGGGGCAGTTCGGCAAGGGAGAGTCCCGCATCTCCAAGGCCAACAAGCGCCGCGGCTCGATGCGCCTGGTCGGCCCCCTGCTGCGGGCCTGGGCGTCTTTCGGCAATGGCGGAGGTGTCGAGGCGGCGCAGCGGCTGCAACCCCTGGAACGGACGGAGGCCTTTGTTCCGTTCGCCAGCTACCACCGCGCCCTGATCCTGGCGACAGCCGGTGACCTTGACGGCGCGCTGGAAGCCTTCGCCGCCTACGAGGAAAGCAGCCGACCCGACCTCAGGTCAATGCTGGTCAAGGCCTCCATCGTCGGCAGACGTGACGGTGCGGAGGCCGGGCGCAGGGAACTCGAAAGCCTGCTCGACCGCTTCGGCGAGGATCACGTGCTGGTCGCCTATCTCAGCGGTGAGCGCGAGCTGGCCGAAGCCTTCCCCATCCGCGATGCGAATGACGGGATTGCGGAGGCCCTCTACGGCGCGGCCTCTGCGCTGGTACGCGACAATGTCAGCGATGTGGCGATGATCTACCTGCGCCTGTCCCTGCATGTCCGCGCCGATCTGGACGTGGCGCAGGCGTTGCTGGGCGACATTCGCGAGACCAATGACCGCTGGCTCGACGCCATCGCCGCCTATGAGGGCGTGGCGCAGGAATCTCCCTACAAGTGGGGTGCCAGGCTGCGCACGGCCTGGATGCTGGACAAGCTCGACCGCACCGACCAGGCGATCGAACTGCTGCAGCGCATGGCCTCGGAACGCTCCAAGGAAACTGTTGCCCTGATCACCCTGGCCGACCTGCTGCGCACACACTCACGGTTCGAGGAAGCGGCGACGGTCTACAGCCAGGCGCTGGCGCGGGTCGACGACCTGCAGCCGCGCCACTGGGCGGTGCTCTATGCCCGCGGTATCGCGCTGGAGCGTTCCGGTCGCTGGAACGATGCGGAGCGTGACCTGCTGCGGGCGCTGGAGCTGCGTCCCCGTCATCCCTACGTCATGAACTATCTCGCCTATTCCTGGGCAGACAAGGGCATGCGACTGGATGAAGCCGTCGAGATGCTGCGCAGCGCGGTCGCGCTGAAGCCGCAGGATGGCTATATCGTGGACAGCCTGGGCTGGGTGCTGTTCCGCAAGGGCGACCACGATGAAGCGGTGCAGCAACTGGAGCGCGCGGTTGAACTGCGCCCCGAGGATCCGACGATCAACGAGCATCTGGGCGACGCCTACTGGCATGTCGGGCGACGGCTGGAAAGCTGTTTCCAGTGGCGCCGCGTGCTGGTGCTCGATCCGGATGAGGAACAGGCCGAGTCAGTCATCCGCAAGCTCAACGACGGTCTGGGCAAGACCTCCGATCCGTTCCGCGGCTGCGCCTGAGACCGGCCCCGGAATCGCATCGCCCCGACGGGACAGTCATGACGGTCGCCCGCAATGCTCCGGCCAAGCTGAACCTTTTCCTGCATGTGGTGGGCCGCCGCCCCGATGGCCTGCACCTGTTGCAGAGCCTTGTCGCCTTTGCGGACATCGCCGACCGGATCACGGTTGAGAACTCCGGCGGGACCGGATTCCAGTTCCAGACCACAGGCCCGTTCGCGACCGCGCTGGAGGGGGAAGCGACCGACAATCTGGTCGTGCGCGCGGCCATGGGTCTCGCGGCGCTGGCGGACCGGTCGCTTGACGGCCTGCGCCTGACGCTGGCGAAGAACCTGCCCGTGGCATCCGGCATCGGCGGCGGATCGGCGGATGCCGCGGCCACCCTGCATGCCCTGATGGACCTGTGGGCGTTCCGTCCCGATGATCGGGCCCTGAGCCGGCTGGCGCTGGATCTCGGAGCCGACGTTCCGGTCTGTCTGGCCACGCGACCGAACCTGATGGAGGGTATCGGAGAGCAACTGACGCCCCTCGCCCTGCCGGAGGGGTTGGGCGTGTTGCTGGTCAATCCTGTCGTGGAAGTCCCGACACCCTCCGTCTTCCGACAGTTCGCGCGGAACGGCGCGTTCTCCGAGCCTCTGGAGCCGTCGGTATTTCCCTCGGGAGCCCGGGATGCATGGTTCGCGGATCTTGGCGCCTGTCGCAACGACCTGCAGCAACCGGCGATCAGCCTGTGCCCGGCGATCGGCGACGTGCTGGCCGTGATCGGGGACTGTGCCGGTGTCAGACTGCACCGCATGTCAGGTTCGGGCGCGACCTGCATCGGCCTGTTCGACACCCGCGATGCGGCGGAGGCTGCGCGGCAGGCAGTCAGCCATGCCTGCCACGGCTGGTGGTGCGCCGCAGGCGTGTTGCACCACCAGTGATCGGCTTGCCGCTGCTCCAGTGACCGGAGCAGCGGGCGGAATTCAGATGTTCTGGTCGATCCAGGACTGCAGCTGGGACTTGGGCAGCACACCGACCTTGGTCGCCACGACCTCACCGCCCTTGAACAGCATCAGGGTCGGAATGCCACGCACGCCATAGCGGGTCGGGGTGTTCGGGTTCTCGTCGATGTTCAGCTTCGCGACCGTCAGCTTGCCAGCCATCTCGGCGGATATCTCGTCCAGCGACGGAGCGATCTGGCGGCACGGGCCACACCATTCGGCCCAGTAATCGACCAGCACCGGCTTGTCGGATGAAAGAACGTCGGTCTGGAAGTTGTCGTCAGTGATCTTGACGGTGCTCATCGGTCTTCTCCGCAATGTTGGGATGCCTGCGCGGCAATGCTTCGGCGTTGCGCATGAAACTAGGTAGGGGTCGGGGGAGCGTCAAGCGGTCCGCTGCAAGGCGCGATCCATCAGGCTGTCCGGCAGGGTCATGGCGCGCGCCTCATCGGTCCAGACGAGAATCGCGGTAACCGGGCGATCCGGATGCAACTGTTGCAGCACCGCGCGATAGAGCCCCATCTGCCGCAGATACGCCGGGGAGACATCTGCGACGTTCTGAGGCGGAGGCCGATTGGTCTTGTAGTCGGCGACGAGGATCCGGTCGCCGCTGATCAGCAGCCTGTCGACCTGGCCTGTCACCACGATCCCGTCGACAACCCCGGTGATCGCGGCCTCCGCCCGGCTGCCGGGTCCGAACAGCGGCACCAGTTCCACCGCGCTCATGACGGAACGTGCCTCCGCCACCATCGCGGTCGCGGTGGCCTCATCAAGCTCCGGCGCGCGCCGCCGCAACAGCGCCAGCCCCCGCCGTTCCCGCGCGTCTTCCGGCAGGGTCGGCATGACCTGCAGCAGATAATGGATCAGCACACCGCGACGCAGCGCACCGGAGCCGGCCACCGGCCCCGCGAGGGGGCTGCGCACGGCAGGTTCGGCCCCGTCAGGCCGGGAGGGACTGAGCGGGCGGGGCGGTGTCGGTTCCTCCGGCATCGGTCGCAGCGCCCAGTCCGGCAGGGACATGTCCGTCTCCGGTCCCGCAGGAGTCTCCGCCAGACGTTCGGTCGCCTGCCCGAGCAGCAGGCCGTTGTCCGACTCGACGGCCCCTGCCTGCCGCAACCCGTCTTCCACCATCCGGTACCAGCAGTCGTCCTTCGGTTCCTTCTCCCGCGCGGTCTTGCAGCCGCAGACATAGAGCCGGTCCTCCGCCCGCGTCATGGCGACATAGAGCAGGCGCCGGTACTCCCAGTTCTGTTCCTGCATGACCCGGTCACGATGCTCCTGCAGGGCCACCGGGTTCTCGGCAGTCGTGCCTGTGACCAGCGGCAAACGTGGCTCGCTGCCCGACAGGAACGCGAGGCGGTCACGCGGTGCCAGGGGCACGCTGACCGTATCGGGCAGGAAGACGACCGGGGCCTCCAGCCCCTTCGCGCCATGCACGGTCATGATGCGCACCGCATCGTGGCGGTGGTCCATGTCACGCTTGATCTCCACATCCTGCTGCCGCAGGCGGTGCAGGAAACCCTGCATGGAGGCCGGGCCATGCCGCTCATCGGTCAGCGCGGCCTCAAGGAACTCGTCGATCGGATCGATCTGGTCCGGGCCCAGCCGGGCGATCAGCCGCCGCCTTCCGCCCCGCGGTCCCAGAAGACCGGAATAGAACTCGAATGGTGGCTGCACATCCACCAGGCGCATCAGATCCTGCAACTCAGTCAATGCCACCTGCCAGTGTGGCTGCTCCCCTGCACGCGTCCGCAAGGCCTGCCACAGCGTTCCCTCCCGACCGTAGGCCAGCGGGAACAGGTCTCCGTCATCATCAAAGCCGAACAGCGGTGACTTCAGCACGGTTGCCAGCGCCAGATCATCCTCCGGCAGCAGCAGGAAATCGCCCAGCACCATCAGGTCCATGATCGCGACCTGCTCCGTCAGCCGCATCCGGTCGGAGCCA
>CAXBNO010000297.1:0-4979 GCA_963976775.1 uncultured Kordiimonadales bacterium | reverse complement strand
AAGCTGAAGCCATTCGAGGTTCTGACCGACGAGGGGCTGGAACTGATCGAATACAATGCCGAAACGGTGCTGGAGGAGATCGGCATCGAGTTCCGCGACGATCCGGAGGCGCTGCAGATGTGGCGCGATGCGGGCGCCGATGTGGATGGAGAACGGGTGCGGTTTCCGCGTGGTCTCTGCCGCAAGCTGATCGAGACCGCGCCTGCCAGCTTCACCCAGCATGCCCGCAACAGCGAACGCAACGTGGAGATCGGTGGCAACAACACGGTCTTCGCGCCGGTCTACGGACCGCCGTTCGTGCGAGATCTGGACGGCAAGCGCCGTTACGCGACCATCGAGGATTTCCGGACCATCGTGAAGCTGGCCTACATGGCGCCATCGATGCACCACTCCGGCGGGACGGTCTGTGAGCCGGTGGACGTGCCGGTGAACAAGCGTCATCTGGACATGATCTACAGCCACATCCGCTATTCCGACAAAGCCTTCATGGGGTCGGTCACGCACCCGGACCGGGCGGCGGACACGGTCGAGATGGCGCAGATGCTGTTCGGTGCCGATTTCGTCGACCGGAACTGCGTGCTGGTCTCGCTGATCAACGCCAACTCGCCGATGGTCTTCGACGACACCATGCTGGGCGCGCTGAAGATCTATGCCCGGGCCAATCAGGCCTGCATCGTGACGCCGTTCATCCTGTCCGGTGCCATGGCCCCGGTGACCCCTGCCGGTGTGCTGACCCAGACCCTGGCCGAGGCGCTGGCCGGCATGGCCTTCACGCAGCTCTGCCGTCCCGGTGCCCCGGTGATCTTCGGCAGTTTTGCCAGTTCCATGTCGATGCAGTCCGGCGCGCCGACATTCGGAACCCCGGAACCGGCGTTGATCCTCTACGGCGCGGCCCAGCTTGCGCGGCGTCTCGGGGTGCCGTTCCGGTCCGGCGGTGCGCTTTGCGGCTCCAAGGTGATGGATGCGCAGGCCGCCTACGAGAGTCAGGCAACGCTGATCCCGACCGTCATGGGCGGTGTCAACTTCGCGCTGCACAGTGCGGGCTGGCTGGAGGGGGGGCTGGTCTCCTCGTTCGAGAAGTTCGTGCTCGATTGCGACCAGCTTGCCATGATGCAGCGCTTCGCGGAGGGGATCGACCTGTCCCCGAACGGCCAGGCCATGGACGCGATTCGGGAAGTCGGTCCCGGCGCGCACTACCTCGGCTGTGCCCATACGCAGGCCAACTTCAAGTCGGCATTCTACCTGTCGCCGCTGACCGACAACAATTCCTACGAGCAGTGGGCGGCGGAGGGCGAGCGTCGGCTGGAAGAGCGCGGTCGTGACCTGGTCCGCAAGTGGCTGGCCGACTACGAGGCCCCGGCACTCGATCCCTCCATCGACGAGGCGCTGAACGATTTCATCCGCCGCAAGAAGGATTCGATGCCTGACGCCTTTGCCTGAAAGGATAGCGACCGATCGCCAATGACCCTGGGGGACAGGTACTACAGCCGCGCCCTGAGAGAGGCCTTCGGTTTCACGGCACCCTGAAAGGGCCGGAGCGCGAACGGCATGCCTGTTTCTCGCGTTCCGGTTTTCCTTGATTCACGGGGCATATGCGCCAATATCGTTCCCAGTACAAAATTAACCCACAGGGAGTTTGTCTCAGATGGCAACCAATGCTGACCAGCGCTATGGCGCAACGGCCAGTGGCGCTCAGGCCGCCGAACTAGACCAGGGCCTGCGCAAGTATATGCTCGGCGTCTACAATTACATGGCGTCGGGGCTCCTCGTCAGTGGTGTCGTGGCACTGCTGGTATCCAGTTCGCCATCGCTGATGCAGGCGATCTTCGGTTCCGGCCTCGGCATCGTCGTCATGCTGGCTCCGATCGGCATCCTGCTGGTGATGTCCTTTGCCCAGAACAAGCTCAGCACCCCGATGATGCAGGGGATGTACTGGCTGATGGTGGCGATGTTCGGCGTTTCGATGTCGACGATCTTCATCGCCTACACCGATGCCTCGGTCGTGCGCGTGTTCATGATCACCGCTGCCTCCTTCGCCGGTCTCAGCCTGTTCGGCTACACCACCAGGAAGAACCTGTCCGGCATGGGCAGCTTCCTGATGATGGGCCTGATCGGCCTGATCATCGCCTCTGTCGTGAACATCTTCATGGAATCCTCCATGATGCAGATGGTCATCTCGATGGTCGGTGTGCTGATCTTCGCGGGCCTGACCGCCTTCGACACGCAGCGGATCAAGTCGACCTACATCCAGCACCGGATGGAAGGTGACGTCGCCGTGCGCTCCGCGATCTTCGATGCGGTGGCGCTGTATCTGAACTTCGTCAACCTGTTCATGATGCTGATGCACCTGCTGGGCGACCGCGAATAGGCTTCGCGACTGCCAGTCTGATCGGGAAAGGCCCGGTGGTTCGCCACCGGGCCTTTTCATTTGTAGACTGGTTGGCGGATTCGAACCGGGGGAGGGGAACACCCATGCGCATCGTCATTGCCATGATGAAACACGAGACCAACACCTTCTCGCCGGTGGTGACCGACTGGGCGCGCTTCACCGGCTGGGGCAGCTTTCTGGGTGAGGAGGCGCTGGCGGCCTATGACGGCACCGGCATGCCTTTCGCCGCCTACCTGGATCTGGCGCGGGGGCGCGGGGCGGAGATCGTGACACCGGTGGCGGCGGAGGCGATGCCGTCGGGCAAGGTGCAGCGCGACGCCTATGAACTGATGGCCGGGGCCATCGTCGATGCGGTGGCGGAGGGCTGCGATGCCGTGATGCTGGACCTGCACGGTGCGATGGTGGCGGAGCATAGCTTCGACGGGGAGGGGGAACTGCTGCGCCGCATCCGTGCCGTGGCTCCGGACGTACCCATCGCCGTCACCTGCGACCTGCACTGCAACCTGACCGATGCCATGGTCGACAATTGCGACGCCCTGATCGGCTACAAGACCTACCCGCATGTGGACATGCACGAGATGGGGCAGCAGATCGGGCAGGTCCTGCTGCGGATGCTGGACGGAGAGGTCGCGCCCGTCATGCGCTGGGGCAACCTGCCGCTGCTGTCGCAGACCCTGATGCAGGGCACCGACGATGAACCGATGAAGAGCCTGATCGCCATGGCCCGCGCGGCTGAGCAGCGCCCCGGCGTGCTGGCCGCGACCGTCTTCGGCGGCTTCGCGCTGGCCGACATGCCGGACGCGGGTACTTCCGTCGTCATCGTCACGGACAATGATCCAGCACTGGCGGAGCAGGTGCGCGACGAGATCATGGCCGCCGCCTGGGCTGAGCGTGAAGCCTTCATCTATCCGCATCGGCCGCTGGAGGAGGCGGTGAGAGCGGCGAAGGAACTCACGGACGGGCCGGTGATCCTGCTCGACCACGCCGACAATGTCGGTTCCGGCGGGACGCAGGACGTGATGACCGTGATCGCGGAGGTCCTGCGGCAGGGGCTGCAGGATGTGGCCGTCGCCGCCGTCTGTGACCCCGAGGCGGTGAAGCAGATGCAGGCGGCAGGTGTCGGATCGACGATCACCCTGACCCTCGGCGGTCGCACCGACATGCCCTCCATCGACCGGGCCGGTGCGCCGCTGGAACTGACCGGCAAGGTGCGCACCCTGACCGATGGTGAATGGGTCTGCCGCGGACCGATGTACACCGGTGTCACCGTGCGCATGGGACCGACGGCGGTGCTGGAGACCGGCGGCATGCAGATCGTGGTCGTGTCACAGCATCACGAGCCCTGGGATACCGGTGTCTTCACCTCCGTCGGCATCGATCCGCTGCACAAGCGCTACTTGCTGCTGAAGTCCCGCATCCATTACCGCGCCGGATTCGCGCCGCTCGCCAAGGCGACGCTGACGCTGGATGGCGTCGGCGTGACCACATCCGACAACAGCCTGCTGAACTATGAACATGTCCGCCGCCCCGTCTATCCGCTGGACCTGATCAACGAGCGCTGAAGCGGTCGACTTATCCGATCTGCTGCGAACCGACGACCAGCGACGCGGCAGCGATCAGGGTGATCGGCCAGCGCAGTTTCGGGTACCAGTCGGGCAGCAGGTCATGGCGCACCATCAGGTGATCGACGGCGGCCCAGATCACCAGACAGGCGGCAAGCGACAGCATCCGATTGACGGGTGGCTGAAACATGATCAGCCAGGCGGCGATGCCGGGCGCCATGGCGACCACCAGACGCAGGGACACGCGGCGCTGCTGCGGATCGGCAAGGGCAAAGCCCCAGGTGGTGCCGCCCAGGAACGACAGGATGATCGCGCCATAGACAGGCAGGGAATAGATCGCCCAGCCCTTCCAGCCACCCTCCGCGAACTCGATGGCCAGCACGCCGCCGACGAAGGGAATCAGGCCGAGGACCGACAGCAGCAGCGGCAATGCCGGGACGCCTGCCATCAGTCACTCTCCCCGCGTTCGTACAGGCACTCGCGGCCCAGCCGTTCGAGGCAGGCTTCCGCCGACCAGGGCAGCATCAGCGCGCCACAGCGGCTGTCACGATAGAGCCGTTCCAGCGGGAACTTCTTCATGATGGTGGTGCCGCCACAGGTGCGGATGGCCAGTCGGCAGATGTCGTTTACCGTTTCCATGATGGTGTAGTTGGCGACATAGGCACGCATCCGGGCGTCCTTCGACGGGTTGAAGCGGGCATCCGTCGCCGCCTCCAGGAACAGGGCGCGCATCTGTTCCAGCTTGATGCGCATCTCCGCCACCGCGAATTGCTTGATCGGGCTGCCACGTTTCACGCCCTTCGCCCCCTCCACCTCACCACGCAGGAAGGCGACCACGAAGTCATAGGCGGCCTGGGCGATGCCCATGTAGGCCGGGGTCAGGGTCAGGAACATGTGCGGCCACTGGATCGCGGCCTTGTAGTAGATGCCGCGCGGCATGATCTGGTGTGCGTCGGGCACGAAGACCCCGTCGATGTCCAGGCTCTTCGAGACCGTGCCGCGCATGCCGAGCGTGTCCCAGTCGCCGA
>CAXBNO010000296.1:0-5004 GCA_963976775.1 uncultured Kordiimonadales bacterium | reverse complement strand
CAGACGGCCATAACGATGATTGGGCCAGTTCGACGGATTGATCTTCTTTCTGCCGCCGACGCCTTTCTTCGGTGCATTCTCGGTCGGGATCGCCAGCCAGAAGCCATCCTTGCTCTGTACCGTGCCGCCGCGATCAAAGGCGTCGATGATCTTCGGGGCCTGCGACCAGACCATCGCCGCCGCCTTCAGGCTGGTACGGCTGCCGCGGGGGAACACCCGCGACCGCCATGTGAAGGGAAGCTTGTTGCCAAGCCCGGCGCTCCGGGTCTCCCGCCGCAGGATTTCCTTTACCTCCACCGATGCCTTGTTCATCGCATCGGTGACGCCCTTTTTCGTCGCCTTCACTTCCGCCGCCATGATCTCTTCGAGGTTGCCTTTCAGCGCCGCCTCAAGTCGCATCGAAGTGGCTTTCGCGGGTGCCTTCGCGGGCGGCAGCGGTCCATATCAGCCCGCGCGCGTTCTTCCTCGGGGACGATGTCAGCGTGTAATAGGTGCTGTCGATCTGGATCACGTCATCGGCCTTCAGGGACGGCGCATCGGCGACCTGTATGCTCAGGATCACGGTGCCGACCACCATGCCGTGGCCGAAACTCTCCACGATCTCGTCCGGTGTGCGGCGGATCACCCGCAGGCTGATGGCCTCGTCCGGGTCGCCCAGGTCCAGCCCGTCGACCTCGTCCAGGCTTTCCCATGCATCCAGCGTCCCCGCCGCGGATGGCCACAGGGTGGCGGCCACGGACAGGTTCGTATCCTTGAACAGCCGTGCGGCGGCGAAGGAAAAGGCATCAGTCATCGCATCCCCTCCGCCACCTGCATGGCCGTCTGCTGGTGGTCCCCCCGATCAGGTCCGCTTCGCCCGCTGCAGCATCGCCGGCTTCGTGCAGTAGAACAGCGGGTAGCTGTAGACCTCCAGGTCCACGTACATGTTCCGGTCACGGTCGGGCACCTGCCAGCCATAGACCGGCAGGCCCGGCGTGTTGACGAAGTCGAAGGACTCGGCCGGCGACAGCGCGACCTCGAACACGTCCACCGCACCGACAGGGAAGAACCTGCACTTGTCGGTGCCGATGGCGACCGTGCTGTTGTCGTCGGTGCCGCGATAGTTGGTGAAGGTGATTCCGCCGTAGTCCAGCGTCTCCCACGCGGCGGCGCCGCGAAGGGCAGCGGCTTCCTGCTGCCCCAGATAGGTCTCCCGGATCTCCGGATGGGCAATCAGGTCATCCCAGAAGGCATCGCCACAGAGGGCGGCAACACGGGTCTGACCGGTGACCCACGCCCCCTTGGAGGCCCGCAGCATCGCCCGGACAACCGCTGCGCACTTCTTGCGGACCGCGCCCGAAGCCGGACTGGCATTGTCCAGGTCGAAGTCGATTTCCGCCGCCTGGCTGACGCCGAACTCCGTATAGAGATTGACGATCGTGTCGCCGTTGGCGTCCAGGACGATGCCCTGGATCGCACCGAGGCGATGATGCTCATGGGTCAGGGCCACATCCCGCAACATGGCGGTCTGCTTCCGCGCCACCAGGGTCTGGACTTGCATCAGCTCCGATTCCGACCCGAAAGCCCGGATGCTCTGGATCTCCGACGCCCGCACCGTATCCTGCTTCGCGATCCGGACCGTGTTCAGGTTGCGGACCGTGCGCTTGTCGGTACCGCGCGCTGCAGGCGGGGCACCACGCTTGTCGGTCTGGATCAGGCCCAGGGTACCGTCGATCTGTTCGATCGCCGCAACCTCGGTCGTGATCGGCTTCGGTTCGAACAGATGCATGTCGCCCAGCAGGGTGGGCAGGAACGGCTGGTTGTTCAGGGCCGCGGTCATGCTCATGGCGCTGAACCCGTCGGCTGCGAAGATGTCCATGCTCGCCATGGTCATATCCTTCCGTGAAAAGTGGAGGGGGCGCCCGCCGGATCAGCGGGCGATAGTGCCCGGAAAGGGCGATTTGGCCGCCCGATCAGCGGGCGATGATGCCCTGCCGGGCCAGTTCGGCGGTGCCGGTGGCGATCTGGTTGTCGGTTGCACCGCTGAACCAGGTCAGTTCCGCCGCCGTCACCTCCGCATCGCGGGCGACCAGGACACCTGCCGCCGCTGCCGCAGACGCGTCCACGGCGTCGAACAGCACACCGACCGCGGTCTGGGTACCGTCACCGGCGGTCGGGTCATATTCGGCATAGGTTCCGGCACCGGCCCCGACCGTGATGGTGAAGAAATCACCGGCGATGAAGTCGGTGGCCCCATCGGCGATCGTGAACTTCACGACGCCTTCGAAGGCGACCCCCACGGTGGCGATCCCGATCCCGATACCGTCCGGGTCCACGACCTCGAAGGTGCCGACATCCGTGCCCGGTTCGATGCAGGTCACCCGATAGACGCCGGGCTTCACCCCGGCGGCAAACGCCGGGTCCGCCAGAGTCATCGCGCCGTCACCGGTATTGCCGGCATCGGCCGCCTTCGTGATGTCGGTCGTGTCGATGACCAGCTTGCCAACGACGGCGCCGGCGACAAGGGTCTGGCCACTGGCCACGGTGATTGCTTCCCGCGAACGGCAGCCGTTCGCTTCGTGCAGGATGAATTCACCGGCGTGTGCCGGTTCGGTAAGCGTGGTCATGACAGGAAATCCCTTCTGTATGTGACTGCATGGGACCGCCGTCCGACCATTTTCGTCATGTCACGAAAATGGTCGGACGGACGGTTGTCCCGTTGGCCTGACAGGCCGGTCAGAGGCGGCGCAGTGTCGCCGGGGGAAACGGACTGGTCTGGACGGGCGCCGCCTGCTGCGGCTGTGCCGCAGAGGCGGCGGGACGCCCGAAGCCGGAACCCGCACGGGCGAAGGCCGCATCCCAGTTGGTCACGGACGGATCGCGGGCCGGGCCACCATGTTGTGTCTGCACCGGGTTCTGGCCGGAGGCCCCGGCCCGGGCCTTCAGCAGTTCCTTCGCCACCGCCTGGGCCGACTTGCCGGACTCCAGGTAACCGGCAATCAGATCCGGACACCCCGCCAGCGTGCAGCTGTCGGCAATGGCCTGGGCACGGGACGCGGCGTTCGTGTCCTTGCCCCGCAGCGGGACCACCTTGGCCGAACGACGGGCGGCGGGCTTGCGGGCCTCTTCCTCTTCGTCGTCGTCCATGGCGTCCTCTTCCTCGCCATCATCGGTAGCGGTCTCATCCGGATCGTCGTCGAGGGCCGTCTCATCCTCCTCGTCGTCCATGGCCTCTTCGTTCTCGGTTTCGGCGCGCAGGCCGCGACGCTTTTTCGGCTTCATCGGAACATTTCCTTTCTGGGCTGTTTGAATGGGGAATGGTGTCTCCCCTTGCCGTTCGGTCGAAACGAACTCCGCCAGCGATTCCGCTGACGGCATGATCCGGTCCACCAGACCGGCCGACACCGCATCCTCCCCACGGAAGGAACGGGATTCCTGCGCCAGTACATCGTCGATGCTCATGTCGCGATGCAGCGCCACGGTGCCCGCGAACAGGGCATAGGTGGCGTCGATTTCCGCCTGGATGTCGGCGTGCACGTTTGCGGGCAGGGCCTCGAACGGGTTGCCATCCGCCTTGCGCGCACCGGCATAGATCAGGGCCACGGTCAGGCCCATGTCATCCAGCATGCCGGACACGTCCTGGTGCGCGCAGATGACGCCGATCGATCCGGCCTCCCCGGTGCGCGGCATCGTGATCTCATCGCAGGCACTGGCCAACGCATAGGCCGCGGAACAGGCCTGTTCGGACAGGATCGCGCGACTGGGCTTGGTCCCCGCCGCGATTTCATCTGCCAGGTCGAAGCATCCAGCGACTTCCCCGCCGGGACTGTCGATGTCCAGCACGATGCCGGTCACTTCCGGATCCTGTTCGGCGGCCCGGAACTTCTCCGCGATGCCGTCATAGCCCGTCATGCCCGACATCGGGTCGAGACCATTGCGCTGCACCAGCGTGCCCCGGATCGGAATGACCGCCGTGGTCTCCATCATGCGGAACGGACGGTACCGCTCCTGACGCACACCCCCGGCCATGGCGACCCGCACCCTGCTGGCCCGCGCCACCTCTGCCAGGTCCTGGCGCGACAGCACCGTTGCACCATCAACCAGACGGGCCACGTCGTGCCGGGGGCCCATGACGGCCATGACGGCCCGCAGCTTTGACGCGGTCACCATCAGGGGACGGTCGAACAGCCGTGCGGCAATGTTTTCGGGACTCCAGTCCCGGCCCGGATAGGTCATGACAGGTTTCCTTCATGCGCCCCAGGGCGCGGATGTTTCAGAAAGTGCCCCGTGACCGGATCGGGGAGGTGATCCGGCCACGGGGCCAGTGACCCCCGGCCACGGGAGGGAGGCGGCCAGAGGGGGGATTCGGATCAGCCCGCAGAGCCCGTGGTATTGCGGGTTCCCGGTTCCTGTTCGGGTTCGGTGGCGAAACTGGTTTCCATCGCCTGGGCCGAACCGGACTTGGCGGTCCGGCGCGGATCGGAATCGAACACCAGCCCCAGTTCATCGGCGCGGGCATTGTCTTCCGTGATCTCCTGGTCGATCTCGTCGATGTCCCGGCCCAGCCGCGCGGCAACGGACCGGCGGGACGTGAAGCCGTTGCGGACCGCCGACTGTTCGGCCAGCTGTTCCTTCACCGGGTCGACCCATTCCCATCCCTCCGCCATCCAGCGGACACGCCGCCAGGCGGCAGGATTGTTCGCCATGCCCGGCGCGGACAGGTATCCCCCCAGCACCGCCGTATTGATTACCGTGCGCCACACCGGACGGCAGAGCTGATGCGCCATGATCTGCTGCTGATCCATGCGCATGGCGCGGCGAAACTTCAGCAGACCGGCCCGGATGGATGAGAAGTTCACCCCCGTCAGGTCGCCGGTCACCTGTTCATAGGTTGCACCGACACCGGCGGCGAAGCCGCGCAGGTTCCAGCGCAGGAAATCGTTGTAGGCACCGCCCAGGTCGGCGGGGCTGCTGAAGGTCACGTCCTCGCCGATCCCCAGCCGCCACATGGTTCCGGCCTCCAGC
>CAXBNO010000295.1:0-5005 GCA_963976775.1 uncultured Kordiimonadales bacterium | reverse complement strand
TTCCGGCCGAGGCCCGCGCGGACACCATCAACCTTGTCGAACGGCTGATGGGCCGCAAGCCGGAGAAACGCCTGGAGTTCATCCAGCAGAACGCCCGCTTCGTGCAGGACGTGGATATCTGAGGGCCGCGCGAACGCCGCAACGACACGCACCCCATCACGACGCTGGCGGACCTGATCCGCGAGCCCGGTCACCCACGCTTGGGCGGCACCATGGGTGCCCGGATCAAGTCCGGGCACAACGTGAGTGAAAGTGGGTCGCTGGGCTCCCACTTGCCGAACTACCCACGCCGCTCGCGGACTTGATCCGCGAGCCCAGTCTCCTGCGCCCACGCGGCACCATGGCTGCCCGGATCAAGTCCGGGCAGGGCGTCAGTGGGGCGGTGACACGGCTGCTCCGGCACCCACCCCATCACGACGCTCGCGGACCTGATCCGCGAGCCCAGTCTCCCACGCCAGCGCAACACTGCTGGGTGCCCCGATCAAGTCCGGGCACAACGCGAGTGAGAGTGGATCGCCCGACTGCCACCTGCCGAACGCCCCACGCCCACGCGGTGGCCGAGAGGTAGAGGCCGCCTCAGTTGAGGATTTCGGCCAGGGCATCGCCGGTGGAGACGGTCTCGCCGCGCTGGTTGGTGACGGTCAGGCCACAGACAAGCCACTTGCCCTTGCGGGTCTCGCGCTTGTCCTGCACCTGAACCCGCACCTGGATCGTGTCACCGGGATAGACCGGGCTGCGGAACCGGGTCTCCAGCCGGCGGTGGTTGCCGTTGTCGGGCCAGAGCCAGTCGGTCATGGTCCGGACCATGAAGGAGTAGGTCATCAGGCCGTGACCGATCACCGTGTCGAACTTCTTGCCGTTGGCGAAGGTCGTCTCCGCGATGAAGTCATCGTCCCAGTGCAGCGGGTTGTTGTCGAAGGAGGCCATGGCGAACTCCTTGATCATCTCCCGCGTCACATCGACCTTCACGCCGTCGAAGCTGTGCCCGATCGCGATGTCCGCATACGAGAATTCTGCTGTCATGATGCTCTCCCCTCAGTACGGACGCATGGTCCAGCCGCGACCGGAGCAGACGACCGTGTCGTGCTGGTTGCGGAAGACATTTTCGTGGATGGCGAAGGTGTTGCCCTTGCGGATCACCTTGTCGAGGCAGCGCGCCGTCAGGGTGATCGTGTCGCCGGGCCTGACCGGGTGCTGGATCCACCAGTTCTGGCCCATGTTGACCGTGCCCGGCGTGCGCATGAAATGGTCGTGTGTGGTACAGGCGAAGAGGAACAGCGCGTGGATGCTGGGCGGCGAGATCAGTCCGCCGAACCGCGTCGTCTTCGCATATTCCTCGTCGAAGTAGAGCGGGTTCATGTCCCCGATGGAGCGGGCATAACGCTGGATGATGTCCGCCGTGATGGTAACGGGCCTGGATTCCACCACCTCTCCCGGTTCCAGGTCATCCCAGCCCGCGCGTTTCTCCGCGTCCTTCCAGAAATCGTAGTCGAAATCCTCGGCGCTGAACGCTGACGATGTTTCGCTCATCCTGCCCTCCCCTGTTGCCTGGACCCACGAAGGGTAAGGCCGTGGCGGGCCTGGCCACAAATGATATTGCCGGGGATGACTTGCGCTCAGAGCAAGACAGGTTCTTCAGCGCTCGCCCTGATCCATCGCCGGAAACTGCGGACTTCCGGCGCCCGCAGCCGCGACCTGGCGCAGACAAGCTGATAGCTGAAGGCGCTTCTGACCCGCTGATCGAAGGGCGCGACAAGTATCCCCTTTTCCAGCCGGTCGGCGACGACCACGTCCGCACCGATGGCCACCCCGATACCGCGCTGCGCCGCCTCCAGTGCCAGTTGGACATCGTTGAAACGCATGTCCTTGCGTCGGGTGGGCGAGAGCGCGACGGCACCGTGCCCGACCTGTTTCAGCCACTCGTCCCACGCCTTTGGCAATTGCCGGACGTGCAGCAGCGTCTGGTCGGCAAGCTGGGACGGGTCGCGCATTCCGGCGGCAAGTGCGGGGCTGCAGACCGGAAATACGGAGATCGGCACCAGTTCTTCCACATGCCGCTGCGGCCAGTGCCGCCGGGACAGGAATATGCCGATGTCGAAATCGTCAACGTGCTGTCCGGTGATGTCCTCGCTGACATCGATGTCGATATCGACCTCCGGATGCTGTGCCCGAAAGGACGAAAGCCGCGGGATCAGCCAACTGACGGCAAAGGACTGCGGGGTGGTGATGACCAGCCTGCCGCCGGTCGCCGAAAGGGATTCGGTCGCGCCGCGAATCGCGGCAAACGCAGGTGCCAAGTCATCCAGATATTGGGCGCCGGCAGGTGTGAGGGATACAGACTTGCCGTGGCGGATGAACAGGGCAAGCTCCAGATCCTGCTCCAGCGCCCCGATTCGCCGGCTGACGGCTGACGCACTCATGCCGAGCGCCAGGGCCGTCTGGCCAAAGCTCAGGCACTTGCCGGCCTGGACGAAGACCTCCAGCGATTTCAGCGACGGCAGCCGTTCCGCCATGACCTCTCCCCGCCCGCATCACCGCAAATCAGAGCCAGCCGGAAAGCTCCCGGCGCGTGATGGTTTCCAGCATGTCGACATGCTCGTCGCTGTCGTTCAGGCAGGGCAGCATCCGGAACTGCCTGCCGCCCGCCGCCTCGAACGTCGCACGCCCCTCGATCGCGATCTCCTCCAGCGTTTCGACACAGTCCGCAGCGAAGCCGGGTGTGAGCACCGCAACGTCCGTGTGTCCCGCCGCCGCCAGTTCCTGCAGCGTCGCGTCCGTATAGGGTTGCAGCCAGGCCTTCGGACCGAAGCGGCTCTGGAAGCTCAGGCGCAGGCGGTCAGGACTCATGCCCAACCGCTCC
Organism: uncultured Kordiimonadales bacterium; assembly: GCA_963976775.1. Taxonomy (GTDB): domain Bacteria; phylum Pseudomonadota; class Alphaproteobacteria; order Minwuiales; family Minwuiaceae; genus Minwuia. The sequence goes on along the minus strand of CAXBNO010000295.1, from coordinate 2,145 downwards.
CGCAACAGCCGCGCCGTCTTGTGGCAGTGACAATGGTAGGGGTCGCCCTTCTCGAAATAGGCCTGTGGCAGGCCGTGGAAGGACGCGAGCAGTACGGTATCCCCGCTCTCACCAAACCCGGCCGCATCCAGGGACGCAGCCAGCGCGCCGATATAGGCCGGGTCATCGTGATAGGGAGGCACGAAGCGGATGGTCGGCTGCCAGCGCATCCCGCGCAGCGTGTCCGCCACCTTGTCCACGACGGTCGCTGTCGTCGTGGCGCTGTACTGGGGGTAGAGCGGAAACACCAGGATGCGTTCGGCCCCGGCGTCCTTCAGCGCTGTCAGCCGATCGGGTATCGATGGCTGGCCATACCGCATGGCCCAGTCGACGATGACGGCACTGTCGTCTGCGAACCGCGCCGCCAGTGCCTCCGACTGCTGCCGGGTGTAATAACGCAGAGGCGATTCATCGCTCTCCGTCCGCCAGATCTTGGCATAGGCCTTCGCGGTCTTCGGTGACCTGAAGGTGACGATGAAGAGGTTCAGGATGAACCACCAGATGAGCTTCGGCACCTCGATCACCCGCCGGTCGCTCAGGAACTCCCGCAGGTAGCGCCGGATCGAAGGCACATCGGTGCCGTCCGGGGTGCCCAGATTGACCAGAAGCACACCGACGCGACCGGTGCTGACCGCCGGATGGTCGGATGGCAGGTTATTGTTATCGCTCACTGTTCGTTCCCCTGATGGTCACGCGGGCGCAGATGTCGCAGGCCCGGATTTAGCAGATTGTTAACTGCCACGGTGCTTTTCTGACAGTCATTCGAGATTCGGTGCACCCCGGTCTGAATGCCGCATACGGCAAGTGCTGCATACTCGCCGATCAGCCCAGCCTGGGTACATACGTCACGGGAAAGAGCCTGGATTTGCGCAAGCTGCTGCACGGTTTGATTAATGGCGGTCCGGAAATGACTCCGGAAATGGCGCGCGAGTTCAATGTCGAGAGCGTCCTCCGCCTGAACCGCAACCAGATCTTCGGTGGCATTGCCTCCAGCATCAACCCGATCGCGCTCTCGGTCGGCCTCTGGCAGGACGATCTGGCTCTGATCCTGGGACCCTGGTGCCTCATCGGCCAGTTCTTCGCGATGGCCCAGATCCATGGCTGGTGGAAGAACCGCCGCAAGCCAAGGCCGAGAACAGTCTCGCGCCGCAGCTTCCGGAAGGCCAACGTCATGGCCGTCGCCGCCGGTCTCTACTGGGCAGCCATCATCGTGCTCTGTGTTCCCCTGGTGACGCCGCCCGAAGCCATGATCGTGACCCTCACTGCATTCGGCACATCGATCGTGGCTGCAGCGTTGTTGAGTCCTGCACCGGTCGCCGCGTTCGTCTTCTTCCTCATCACCGTGATTTCCGGACTCGTCAGCCTGACGATCCAGTATCCGGCAATCATCACGCCGCTCTGGTTGCTCACCTTCAACTACATGAGCTTCGTGCTGATGATGATCGTGATCGGTCATCGCGACTTCAAGGCGCTTGTCGCCAGGCAGGTGGAGAACAGCCAGCTGGCGCTGGAAGCCCGCAATGCCAGCGAGGCGAAGTCACGCTTCATCGCCAACATGAGTCACGAGTTGCGGACCCCACTCAACGCCATCATCGGCTTCTCCGACATGATGCAGTCGGAAACCTTCGGCCCGGTCGGCCATCACAAGTACCGGGAATATGTCGGCGCCATCAGCGACAGCGGCAACCACCTGATGGACATCATCAACGATGTACTCGACATCTCGCGCATCGATGCGGGGTCAGAGGACATTCGCGAAAGCGACGTCCGGCTTGGTGCATTGCTGGCCCGTTGCCGGTTGCTGTTCACGGAGCGCGCGGCACGCAACGGTGTCGACTTCGAGGCGGATTCGGCGTTCGAGAGCCTGGTGCTGCATGTCGACGAGAGACTTATCGTCCAGATTCTCATCAACCTGGTCTCCAATGCCATCCGGCACACGCCCCAGGGGGGGCGGGTCACGCTGAATGTGTCCCTTCGCCCCCAGTATGGCGTGCTGTTCGTGATCGCGGACAATGGACGCGGCATGACACCGGAGGAACTGTCAAGCGCGCAGGAGCCCTTCGGATCCAGCGGCAATTCCTGGGTCAGTCGCGGCGATGGTGCCGG
>CAXBNO010000294.1:0-5006 GCA_963976775.1 uncultured Kordiimonadales bacterium | reverse complement strand
GGCCTGGTCGCGGTCGCGGATGCCCGAAAGCTCCGCGATCACGCCACCCTTGGTGGAGCCGGTGACGCGCACGTCGAACTGCCGCTCCCCGCTCTCGTCGGTCAGCGGCCCGAAGGTCCCGACATTGGCCGGCACCTCCGTGAAGGTCTTCAGTTTCACCCGGCCACTGACGCCGTGAGCGCCCGCGACCGCGGCAACGATGACCCTGGCTGACGACATGGCGACAGGCTCCGCTGCTTACGCTTCCGCCTCGGTGGCGGTTTCTTCGGCGGGGGCTTCCTCGGCGGGGGCCTCTTCCTCGGCCGGCGCAGCCGCGGCGGCAGCGGCAGCAGCGGCGGCATCAGCCTTGGCCTTCTCGGCTTCCTCGGCCTTCATCTTCGCGGCTTCCAGACGCTCCTGCGCCTTCGCCTTCGGCTTGGCCTTCTCCGGATTGTTGTGGGCACGGGCTTCCATCAGACCGGCGTCGCTGAGGAACTTCGCCACACGGTCGGTCGGCAGCGCACCATGGCTCAGCCAGTGCTTCGCACGCTCCAGGTCAACCTTCACGCGCTCCTCGGAGTCCTTCGGCTGCATCGGGTCGTAGGTGCCGATACGTTCGATGAACTTGCCATCGCGCATGGCGCGCACGTCGGCAACAACGATGCGATAGAACGGACGCTTCTTCGCGCCACCGCGGGACAACCTGATCTTGACTGCCATTTTCTCTGATCTCCGTTTTCGTAGAAGTATTCGTTGAATTTCCGGGGGTTACATCTTGGGCAGGATTCCGGAGAGACCGGCGCGCATCATGCCCGATTTCCCCATCTTCCTGACCTTCTTCATCATCACCGACATCTGCTTCCACTGTTTCAGGACGCGGTTGACTTCCGGCACCGTGGTGCCCGAACCGGCGGCGATGCGTTTCTTGCGCGAGCCGTTGATGACATCGGGGCGACGGCGTTCCTTCGGCGTCATGGAGGAGATGATCGCCTCCTGCCGTTTCAGCATCTTCGGGTCGATGTTGGCCTGTGCCAGTTGCTGCTTCATCTGCTTGGCACCGGGCAGCATGCCGGCCAGCCCTTCCAGACCGCCCATCTTCTGCATCTGCTGCAACTGGCCGCGCAGGTCTTCCAGATCGAACTGGCCCTTCTTCAGCTTCTTCGCGAGTTTCTCGGCCTCGGCGGCCTCCATCGACTCGCTGGCGCGTTCCACCAGGCTGACGACGTCGCCCATGCCGAGAATACGATTGGCGATGCGGTCGGGGTGGAAGGCTTCCAGCGCGTCGAGCTTCTCGCCCACGCCCAGCAGCTTGATCGGGCGTCCGGTGACCGCACGCATGGACAGGGCCGCGCCACCGCGTCCGTCACCATCGACACGGGTCAGCATGATGCCTGTCAGGCCGATACGCTCGTCGAACTGCTTCGCGACATTGACCGCGTCCTGACCGGTCAGCGCATCGGCAACCAGCAGGGTCTCCCCCGGCGACACGGCATCGCGGACCGCGGCGACCTCTGCCATCAGCTGCTCATCGACATGCAGGCGACCGGCGGTATCCAGCAGCACCACGTCGTAGCCCTGCAGCCGTGCCGAGGCCATGGCGCGCTTCGCGATCTCCACGGGCTGCTGACCGGCGACGATCGGCAGGGTCGTGACCTCCGCCTGCTCCCCCAGCACCCGAAGCTGTTCCTGCGCGGCGGGACGGCGGACGTCCAGCGACGCCATCATCACCTTCTTCTTCTCCCGCGTGCGCAGGCGATAGGCGATCTTGGCGGTGGAGGTGGTCTTGCCAGAGCCCTGCAGTCCGACGATCAGGATCGGCACCGGCGGCACGGCATTGAGGCTGAGGCCGTCGGATTCCTTGCCCAGCACCTCGGTCAGGTGGTCGGAGACGATCTTGATGACCATCTGGCCCGGCGTGACGGAGCGCAGCACATCCTGGCCCACCGCGCGCTTCTTCACCTCGGCAATGAAGTCCTTGACCACGGACAGCGCCACGTCGGCTTCCAGCAGCGCCACGCGCACTTCGCGCATCGCTTCCGACACGTCGCTTTCGGTCAGCGATCCGCGGCGTTTCAGGGCGTCGAAGACACCACCAAGCCGTTCGCTCAAGGATTCGAACATCGGTTCCCTTCCCGTGTTCTGCCATCACCCAAAGTCCGCAACAGACCGCCACGCAAAGCGTTGCACACCGGCGGACGAAACTCGTCGGCCAGTGGGTACCTGTACTCCGGAACTGTCAGCCAGCCCCTCGGAACCTGCACGGATGGAGTCTGCCATTACCGTTGAAGGGGTGGCTTGTACGCCTGCACCGCTCTTGCGTCAAGCGAACGGGAGCCTGATCATGCCCGGGACAAATGGGGGAGGAACGGGATGCCATACGCAAGTTCGGACGGGGTGAAGCTCTACTTCGAGGAAACGGGAACCGGCACGCCGATCATCTTCGTGCATGAGTTCGCCGCCGACTGGCGCAGCTGGGAGGCGCAGGTACGCCATTTCGGACGCCATTATCGCTGCATCGCCTACAGTGCGCGCGGCTATACTGGTTCCGATGTGCCAGGCGACCAGAGCCTCTACAGCTATGAGCATTTCGCCGACGACATCGGCGTGGTGCTGGACCATCTCGGCATCGACAGGGCCTATGTCGTCGGCCTCAGCATGGGGGCCTATGCGGCGCTGCAATTCGGCCTGCGGGCGCCGGACCGTGTGCTGGGTCTGGTGCTGGCCGGGGTCGGCTCCGGCTCTCCGCCCGACCAGCGCGCCGCCTTCATGGAACAGACCGCGAAGCTGGCCGATCTGATCGAAGCGAAGGGCGCTGAGGGTCTGGTGGACGCGATGGCGGAGGGACCGACCCGCATTCACCTGCAGAACAAGGATCCGCGCGGGTTCGAGGAGTTCCGCCGCAATCTCGGCGAACATCCGGCGCTCGGTTCCGCCTACACCATGCGCAACTATCAGGGCCAGCGCCCGTCCCTGACGGACTTCACGGCAGAGCTTGCCGCCATGACCCTGCCGGTGCTGATCGCCGTCGGTGACGAGGACGAGCCCTGCATCGAGACCAGTCTGTTCCTGAAGCGCACCATCCCCGCCTCCGGCCTCTGGATGGCACCGAAGACCGCGCACGGCATGAACCTGGAGGAACCGGCGGCATTCAACGATCAGGTGGAGCGGTTCCTTCATGCCGTGGAACTGGGCAAATGGGGACCAAGGGACCCGCGCGCGCAGGGCAATGCCCCGATGCCGACGAAGGGCCATGATTGAAGGCAAAGGTCTCTCGCGGTAAACTGGAGCGATGGCAGATCAGGATATCCATTCAGTGGAACTCGACGCAGACCTGTCGGCGAGGCTGACAGCGCTGGCTGCCGGCACCGGGCAGGATGTGTCCCTGCTTGCACAGGACATTCTGCGATCACACGTCGATGTTGCCGAGCATGGCCCCGATCTCCGGCAAGAGGACGAGAGCCGCTGGCAGCAGTATCTGGAGACCGGCGAAGCGTTTTCTGCCGAGCATGTGCGTGCAAGGTTGCGTGAACTCGCCATTCAGGCTCAGGCACGACCCGCCTCTCCATGAAGCTTGTCTTTCTGCCGCAGGCTCTGGCAGACATCGAACGACTGCATGAATTTCTTTCCATCCGGAACGAGGCGGCTGCCCGACGTGCACTTCTTGCCATCGACGCCGGGATCGACCTCCTTCAGGAGAATCCGTTGATCGGCATTGCCATGCCTGATCGCCTCGGGCGACAGTTGTTCATTCCGTTCGGCAAGAGCGCTTGTGTCCCGCGCTATCGCCTTCATCCGGAACAGGATTCACTTGTGGTCGTCCGTGTCTGGCACGGTCGGGAGGATCGATGATGACAGCGACACCTGACCAACCATCGCATAGGTGCCAGCCCTGACCGGTTTCCCGCTCATTCCGCTGCTGATCGGCCTGTTCGTGCAGACGCTGGTGACCATGGCGGCCTATTCGGTGCCGGCCGCTGCACCGGCCATCGCTGCCGATCTGGGCGTGGCGGGGGAGCGTGTGGGCGTCTTCATCTCCATCGTCTATGGCGTCGGGATGATCTCCGCCGTCCTGTCGGTCAGCTTCATCCACCGCTATGGCGCGGTCAGGGTCAGCCAGGTGATCATCCTGGCGGGCATCGCCATGATCGCCGCCGCGTCGCTGGGCGGCACCGTGCTGGCGCTGGCGCTTTCAGCGGTGCTGCTGGGACTGGGCTATGGTGCGACAGCGCCCACCAGTTCACACCTGCTGATGAAGCGGACACCGCCGTCGATCCGTAACCTGGTCTTTTCCATCCGCCAGATCGGCGTGCCGCTGGGCGGTGTGCTGGGCGGCCTGATCGTGCCACCGCTGGTGCTCGGCTTCGACTGGCAGACGGCAATCGGCGTGCAGATCGTCCCGGCCCTGATCATGCTGGTGCTGCTGCAGGTAGTGCGCGGCACTTATGATACCGGGCGCAATCCGGCGCATGTCATCACCGCATCCGGGCTGCTCGGCCCCTTGCGCCTGCTGCGCAGCCTGCCGGAGATCCGCAGCCTGACCCTGGCGGTCTTCTTCTACGCCGGGATGCAGCTTTGTTTCGTGTCATTCATGAGCGTGCACCTGACCAGCCGTGCCGGGTTCGATCTGGTCGGTGCAGGCCAGATGCTCGCCGCCTACCAGATCTCCGGTGTGATCACCCGCCCGATCTGGGGCGTGGTGGCTGATCGCTGGATCCCCGCACCGCGCATGCTGGCCATCATGGGACTGGTGATGGGGGCCATGGGGGCGTTCGCAGGCATGTTCTCGGCTGAATGGTCCTGGGGCGGCATCCTGCTGGTCGCCGTCGTCGCCGGGGCCACGGCCAGCGGCTACACCGGCCTCGCCTTCGCCGAGTTCGCCCGCATCGGCGGGCAGGACAACGTGGCCGAAGCGGCGGGTCTGGGCGCCTTCAGCCAGTTCTTCGGCGTCATGGTTCTGCCCAGCCTGTTCAGCGTGCTGGTCACCGTGTCGGACTACGGACTGGCCTACAGCACCATGGCCGTGCTTT
>CAXBNO010000293.1:0-5020 GCA_963976775.1 uncultured Kordiimonadales bacterium | reverse complement strand
CACGTAGTGACCCCAGCCGCAATCGCCGCAGACCATGCGTTCTCTGTTATCGCCCTCCGGAACCCGGGTAGAGAACTGATCGGCACCCGGCAGATGACTGGGAATGGTCAATGTTGATCTCTCCTGCTCCGCATCATCCGACTTTGCGGCGAAGCACCCTGGTATTTCAAGCAGGATGGTCAGGCACAGGTGCGCCCCATTTCGGGACAGTTCCTGAGCGTTGAATCAAATTGAAACACATGGCCTGTCCGAAAACAGGGCATCGGCACACTCCGACATATTGGAGGCCATTGAAATAATTAAATAAATTACCCATACGGGTGTGGATCGCGAATTGCTTCACTGTATGTGTTCGGTGCTTGTCACCACGTGATTTTGGCGCCGCAGCATTCCCTCATCGGCCGACCGCGACTGTCGGCGGCCGACACTCGACGGAGGTGTCCCCCTGGGACACCTCCGTTTTTTCTTTCAGGAGATGCGGGTTCGCTCAGCCTTCGTCCAGGCGCTCGATCTGGGCGCTGACGTTGCCGTGCGCCTCCGATCCCGGCTGAAGCTGTCCCAGCAGACGCTGCCACTTCTCGCGCGCCGCATCATTGCGACCGGCCTCCGCATCGGCGCGACCGAGGAACCAGAGCGCATCCGGATTGTCGGCATCCAGCGCGATCACCGCCTCGAACTGCTCGATCGCCGTGGCAGGCATCGGCCCCGGCCCGACCTGCGCCAGATAGGCGCCGCCCAGCGACAGGCGCGCCTGCACGTCATTCGGATTCAGCCGGACGATATTCGCATAGGCCTCCGCAGCGCCTTCCTGATCCCCCAGCACGCCATAGGCGCGCGCCAGACGGTTCCAGCCCTCGGCATCATCGGGATTGTCAGTCATGCGGTCGGCAAGGCGCTGCACCATGCCGCGAATCATCTCCTGACGGTCGTCGGCCGACATTTCCGCCGCTGCACGCATCTGCTCGGCATCCGGTCCGCGCGTGCCCGCGATCGGGCCAGCGGCTGGCGGTGTCGATGGTGCCGCAGCAGATGGCGCAGGTGCGGAACCCGGCGCAGCCGCGACCGGCGCGGATGAGGGCGCGCCCGCCGGTGCGGCAGGCAGGGTCGGCAGCGGATCAGGCAAGCTGATCTCCAGATCACGGGCCACTTCCTCCAGCCGCGCGCGCAGTGCAGGCATCCAGGGTGCGTCAGCAGGACTCTCGGCGGCCAGCGCCAGCCAGCCGTCATAGGCGCCCTGCAGATTGCCCGCCTGCCCCATGGCCAGCGCCAGATAGAACTGCGCGCCCGGGTGGCCGGGATCGATTTCAAGCGCCCGGCGGAATGCCCCCTGTGCCCGCTCCGTCACCACGCCCTGGCTGGCAAAGATGATGGTCTCGCCCAGTTGCATCTGGGCGTTGGCATCGCCGAAACCCTCCGGCAGCGCGGCAGCGCGGGCATAGGCCTCAACCGCCTTGTCGTAGGCCTCCATGACCCCGTAGGACCGGCCCAGCAGCATCCAGCCATCGAAGTCGGTCGGATCCTTCGCCAGCCTTTCGGACAGGCTCTCCACCATCTTCTCGATGGATGCGAGGCCTTCCTGACTGGCCGCTGACCCGCCGCCACCGGCCTGCGCGACCTGCGTCCGGGCCGGTATCGCGCCACGGTCGGCCAGCGGCTGTGACGGCAGGTTGGGCGATCCCAGTACCATGTAGATCGCGGCGGCCGCGGCGGGCAGGGCAATGGCCACGATCGCACCGACGACGAGGCGGCTGTTGCCACCATCCTGCGACGCGGCCTCCACATCGCGACCGGTCTGGATCATGCGCCGCTGGATCTCGACACGGGCGGCCTCCGCCTCGGGTCCGGAAATCACCCCGCGTTCCTCGTCGGCGGTCAGTTCGTCCAGTTGGCGCCGATAAACCGAAAGATCGAAGTCACCACGACGCACGCCCGTGTTGCCGCCCCGTATCAGGGGGCGCAGCAGGTAGGCGGAAACGGCAAGGGTGATCAGGCCAACAGCAATCCAGAGGTTCATCTAAGCTCAGCCCTGCTCTCGCATCAGTCGTTCAAGTTCGGCCTTCTCGGTGTCAGAAAGCGCGGTCTGTCCCTGTGCTCCGGCCCGGGTCGAACGCCGCATCCGGATGAAGATCAGCCCGACCCCGACCAGCAAGATCACGCCACCACCTGCCCAGAGCAGGATTGTCTTGCGGTTCAGTGGCGGGTCCAGCAGCACCCAGTCGCCGTAGCGATCAATGAAGTACTGCCGCACCGCGTCATTGTCGTCCCCGGCCGCGATCCGCTCACGCACGATGGCCCGCATGTCACCGGCCAGGTCCGCGTGGCTTTCGGAAATCGCCTGATTCTGGCAGACGAGGCAGCGGAAATCCTGCATCAGATCCTGCGCCCGCGCCTCCTGCTCCGGGTCGGCCAGCGGCTTTTCCGTGAAGATGGCAAGGGCAGGCAGGCTGAAGATCAGCAGCGCAGCACCAGCCAGTGTCGCGAGGGCGGAACGGGTCACTTCTGCATCTCCGCGATCAGGGGCAGCAGTTCCTTCTGCAGGATCTGCGGTGTGATCGGCCCGGTGATCTTGCGGACGATCACCCCGTTGCCATCGACGATGAAGGTCTCCGGCACGCCATAGACACCGAAATCAATGCCGACACGCCCGTTCAGATCGGAACCGATACGGTCATAGGGATCGCCGAAATTGCGCAGCCAGTTCAGCGCCGCCTGCGGCTGGTCCTTGTAGTTCAGACCATAGATCGGAACCGTGCCATTGCGCTTCAGCTCCATCAGCAGCGGATGCTCGACCCGGCAGGCCACGCACCAGGAGGCAAAGACATTGACCAGTTGCACCGGCTGGGTCAGATCGCTGGTGGCGAGACCATTGTCCTTGCCGGGCAGCGGTGCCAGTTCGAAGGCTGGCGCGGGCTTGTTGATCAGGACCGAATAGATCTCCGACGGGTCCAGCGACAATCCCCGGAACAGGAACACACCGATGACCACGAAGGCGGCAACCGGCAGCAACGCAAGCAGCAATCCGGTGCGGGACCGACGCCTTGCGGGCGTCTCCCCACCCTGTTCGGCACTGTCAGTCATATCCGGTTCCCCGCTCAATCGCCTGCACCGGCGGCGGCAAGCGCCCCGCTGTCGCGATCAGTATCCGCTGTCTCCCCCTGCTTGCGGGCAGGTGCGCCAATCCGGTGGCGACGGTCGCTGAGAGAGATCATGCCACCGATCATCATGGCCAGCGTACCGAGCCAGATCCAGATCACCATCGGCTTGTAGTACAGCCGCACGGCATAGCCACCCTGACCATCCCCTTCGCCCACGACAGTGTAGAGGTCGCCGGCCAGTGTTGTGCGGATGGCGGCTTCCGTCGTTTCCATCGGCGGATTGGTGAAGGTCCGCGCTTCCGGCTGCAGGATCGTCACCGGCTGACCGTTGCGGGTAACCGCAAAGGTTCCGGCCAGTGCCGAATAGTTCGGACCGGGCAGTTGCTCCGCACCGACGAAGGTCAGTTCGAAATCACTGACGGTCTGCACGTCGCCAGGGCGCATGATCACCTGCTTCTCTTCCTGCCAGGCCTCCGACGCCGTGATGCCGAAGACGGTCAGGGCCACGCCCAGATGCGCCATCGACATGCCGTAGGATGCACGCGGCAGCCCGGTGGCACGTCGCCAGCTTTCAACGATGTCCCAGCGGAACAGCCTGACCCGCTCCGCCCATTCGCGGAACACGCCCAGCGCCAGCCAGGCCACCAGCGCGAAGCCGAGCACGGCCAGAGGCATCACGTTCCAGGCGTACCAGGCCATGCCAAGACCGACGAGCACGGCAATTGCCGCGACGAACTTCAGTCGCCCCATGACCCCGGCCAGGTCGCCCCGCTTCCAGGCCAACATTGGCCCGATGGCCAGCGCGGCGATCAGCGGCGTCATCAGCGGTACGAAGACCGCGTTGAAATAGGGCGGGCCGACAGACACCTTCTCCTCCGCCACCGCATCGAGGAACAGCGGGTAGAGCGTCCCCAGCAGCACGGTGAAACAGGCGGTGGAGAGCAGCAGGTTGTTGAGCACCAGCGTGCCCTCCCGGCTGATCGGCCGGAACAGTCCGCCGCCCTTCAGCGACGGTGCGCGAATGGCATAGAGCGTCAGCGACCCGCCGACGACGAAGACCAGAAACGCCAGGATGAAGACGCCGCGCGCCGGATCGGAGGCAAAGGCATGCACGGAATTAAGCACACCGGAGCGGACCAGGAAGGTCCCCAGCAGCGAAAGCGAGAAGGCCAGGATGGCCAGCAGCACGGTCCAGCTCTTCAGCGCATCCCGCTTCTCCACCACGATGGAGGAATGCAGCAGCGCCGTCGCCGCCAGCCAGGGCATGAAGGACGCGTTCTCCACCGGGTCCCAGAACCACCAGCCGCCCCAGCCGAGCTCGTAATAGGCCCAGTAGCTGCCGAGCGCGATGCCGGCGGTCAGGCAGCACCAGGCGGCCAGGGTCCAGGGGCGCACCCAGCGCGCCCAGGCGGGATCGACGCGCCCTTCGATCAGGGCGGCGACGGCGAAGGAGAAGGCGACGGAGAGCCCGACATAGCCGAGATAGAGAAACGGCGGATGGATCGCCAGTGCCGGATCCTGCAGCAGCGGGTTGAGGCCCGCGCCCTCGAACGGGGCCGGATCAAGCCGGGCAAAGGGGTTGGAGGTGAACAGGATGAAGGCCAGGAAGCCGACACCGATCATGGCCTGCACCGACAGCACCCGCGCCTGCAGGGTCGGCGGCAGGTTCTGGCCGAACTGTGCCACCGCCGCGCCGAACAGGGTCAGGATCAGGATCCAGAGCAGCAGCGAGCCTTCATGATTCCCCCAGACGCCGCTGATCTTGTAGATCATCGGCTTCAGCGAATGGCTGTTCTCGAACACGTTCACCACCGAGAAATCGGAGGCGATGAAGCTGGTCATCAGACAGCCGAAGGCGAACAGCACCAGCAGGAACTGCGCCCGCGCAGCCACCGGGGCAACCCCCATCCAGGCGGCATCGCGGC
>CAXBNO010000292.1:0-5047 GCA_963976775.1 uncultured Kordiimonadales bacterium | reverse complement strand
GACGCCTTGAGGCAGGGCGTGGGCCAGGGGTTCTCCGCCACCCTGCTGGAGGGTGTGACCGGCGCGGGCAAGACCGAGGTCTATTGCGAGGCGGTGGCCGAGGCCCTGCGCCAGGGCCGGCAGGTGCTGGTGCTGCTGCCGGAGATCGCGCTGACACAACAGATACTGGGCCGTTTCGCCGACCGGTTCGGCGCGGCTCCCACCGCCTGGCATTCCGGCCTGTCGGATCGGGACCGGCGCAGCGCCATGCGTGATGTGGTCTCGGGTCGGGCGCGGATCATCGTCGGCGCCCGCTCGGCACTGTTCCTGCCCTGCCGTGATCTCGGCCTGATCATCGTCGACGAGGAGCATGACGGTTCCTACAAGCAGGAGGACGGCCTGCACTACCATGCCCGCGACATGGCGGTGCTGCGCGGCTCCATCGGGGCGTTCCCGGTCATTCTCTCGTCCGCCACGCCGTCGCTGGAGACGCTGGCCAATGTCCAGGCGGGCAGGTACGGCCATCAGAAACTGGAGCGCCGCTATGGTGCCGCCGAGCTGCCGACGGTGGAAATCGTGGACATGTGCCACGACCGCCCGCCGGGCGGACGCTGGATCGGCGGCAGGCTGGAGCAGGCGGTGCAGGAGACCCTGGCCGCGGGGGAGCAGGCCCTGCTGTTCCTGAACCGGCGGGGCTATGCGCCGCTGACGCTGTGCAATACCTGCGGTCATCGCATCGAATGCCCCCACTGCACGGCCTGGCTGGTCGAGCATCGCTATCTCGGACGGCTGCAGTGCCATCACTGCGGTCATGAGGTGCGGCGCCCCGCTGTCTGTCCCAAGTGTGGTGATACGGACAGCCTGAAGGCATGCGGACCGGGCGTGGAACGCCTGGCGGAGGAGGCGAAGAGCGTCTTCCCCGATGCCCGCGTCGCCCTGATGACCAGCGACCTCGTTACCGGTCCGGCGGCAGCGGCGGAGATCATCGGTGCGATGGCGCGGCGGGAGGTCGATCTGCTGATCGGCACCCAGATCGTCGCCAAGGGCCACCATTTCCCGCATCTGACCCTGGTCGGCGTGGTTGACGCGGACCTGGGTCTGGCGGGCGGCGATCTCAGGGCGGGGGAGCGGACCTGGCAGTTGCTGCATCAGGTTTCAGGGCGGGCAGGGCGTGAGGAGCGGCCCGGCAGGGCGCTGATCCAGACGCACCAGCCGGATGCACCGGTATTCAAGGCGCTGGCGGCGCATGATTCTGCCGGGTTTGTGGCGGCGGAGATGGCCGCGCGACAGGCGGCGGGGATGCCACCGTTCGGGCGGCTGGCGGCGCTGATCCTGTCAGCCCCGGAAAGGCCGCAGGCCCAGGATCTGGCCACGGCGCTGGCGCGACGAATCCCGGCCACAAGCGTGGAAAGCGGTTTTCGTGTTCTTGGCCCCGCACCGGCGCCGATCGCGGTGGTGCGGGGGCGACACCGGTTCCGGTTCCTGGTTGTCAGTCGGCACGGGCAGCCCTTGCAGCGATTCCTGTCGCGCTGGCTCGACGGTTTTCGCCTGCCCGGCAAGGCCCGACTGGCCATCGATGTCGACCCGCAGTCATTTCTTTGATCTATTTCCGATCCGGGGAAACTGCCCCGGAAGCCCGGTTCTGCGCCCTGCACGGGCCGATGTTGCGGTTTTGGGACAGAATGCCGCAAAGATTCGTCGTTGCCGGATTTCAAGGCCCCATGGTAGGAACCGCGCGTTCGTTGGGTCGATGGTTTCCGTCGGCCGTGCGCTCATGTCTGGGAACCGCGGGCCTGCGGGCTTTTGTATTGACCGAGGGGGTCGGTACGGCCTGACGCCCCTGAACCTTCGAGGACCGTTTCTTGGCTGGCGATACGTCTGTTGCAACCGGCATAGCCGGACGATACGCGAAAGCCCTGTTCGAAATGGCGAACGAGCAGAAGGCATTGGACCAGGTGCGGGATGATCTCGCGCAGGTGCAGGCCCTTCTGGATGAGAGTGAGGACCTGCGCAGGGTCGTGCTCTCTCCCGTTCTTGACCGGACTCAACAGGGCAAGGCGATGCTGGCGGTACTGGATGCCGCGGGCATCAGTGCGCTGGTGCGTAATTTCATTGGTGTGGTGGCGCAAAACAGGCGACTGTTTGCCCTGTCGCCGATGATCCGAACCTACAATGCGCTGCTGGCGGATTTCCGGGGCGAGGTGGTGGCCGAAGTCACCGCTGCAACAGCCCTGACCGATGCCCAGCAGGACAAGATCGCGGCAACGCTGAAGAGCGCCATGGGCCGCGATATCAACATCGAAACCAGGGTAGATGAAGGCTTGATTGGCGGGATGGTCGTACGCATCGGCTCCCGCATGATCGACTTCAGCCTGGCGACGAAACTCCAGGGTCTCCGACTTGCGATGAAAGGGGTTGGATGATGGACATCCGCGCCGCCGAAATTTCCGACATTCTCAAGGGCCAGATTGCGAACTTCGGCACTGAGGCCGACGTTTCCGAAGTCGGCCAGGTGCTTGCCGTCGGTGACGGTATCGCCCGCGTCTATGGACTGGACAATGTCCAGGCCGGCGAGATGGTCGAGTTCCCCAACGGGATCAAGGGCATGGCCCTGAACCTGGAAAGCGACAATGTCGGCGTCGTGATCTTCGGGTCCGACCAGCAGATCAAGGAAGGCGATACGGTCAAGCGCCTCGGCACCATCGTGGACGTGCCCATCGGGCGTGGCCTGCTGGGTCGTGTGGTTGACGGTCTCGGCAATCCGATCGACGGCAAGGGTCCGCTGGAGGACGTCACGCGCAGCCGCGTCGAGGTTAAGGCCCCCGGCATCATCCCGCGCAAGTCGGTGCATGAGCCGATGCAGACCGGCCTGAAGGCGCTTGACGCCCTGGTGCCGGTCGGCCGTGGCCAGCGCGAGCTGATCATCGGTGACCGCCAGACCGGCAAGACCGCCGTCGCCATCGATACCTTCATCAACCAGAAGGGCATCAATGCCGGCGACGACGAATCGAAGAAGCTCTACTGCATCTACGTCGCGATCGGGCAGAAGCGCTCGACCGTCGCGCAGGTGGTCAAGGCGCTGGAAGAAGCCGGTGCCATGGAATATTCCATCGTGGTCGCCGCGACGGCGTCGGAGCCTGCCCCGCTGCAGTTCCTGGCACCCTACACCGGCTGTACCATGGGTGAGTTCTTCCGCGACAACGGCATGCATGCCGTGATCGTCTATGATGATCTGTCGAAGCAGGCCGTTGCCTATCGCCAGATGTCGCTGCTGCTTCGCCGCCCGCCGGGACGTGAAGCCTATCCGGGTGACGTCTTCTACCTGCATAGCCGCCTGCTGGAGCGTGCGGCGAAGATGGGTGACGACGCCGGCAATGGTTCGCTGACGGCGCTGCCGGTCATCGAGACCCAGGGTGGTGACGTGTCGGCCTTCATTCCGACGAACGTCATTTCCATCACCGACGGCCAGATCTTCCTGGAGACGGACCTGTTCTACCAGGGTGTCCGTCCGGCCATCAACGTCGGCCTGTCGGTCAGCCGTGTGGGTTCCGCCGCGCAGACCAAGGCGATGAAGAAGGTCTCCGGCTCGATCAAGCTGGAGCTGGCGCAGTATCGTGAGATGGCCGCGTTCGCCCAGTTCGGTTCCGACCTCGATGCCTCCACCCAGCGTCTGCTGAATCGCGGTGCGCGTCTGACGGAACTGCTGAAGCAGCCGCAGTTCTCGCCGATGAGCGTGTCGGAGCAGGTGGTTTCGATCTTCGCCGGTGTGAACGGCTTCCTCGACGGTATCGACACCGCCAGGGTGACGGACTTCGAGAAGTCGCTGATCGACGAGATGCATGCAAGGCATCAGGCCGTGCTGGATGATATCGAGAATTCAGGTGCCCTGTCCGACGAGACGGCAGAGAAGCTGAAGACCATTCTCGGCGATTTCGCCAAGACGTTTGCCTGAGGAAACCGGACCGGGTCGGAGAAGATAGCCAATGGCAAATCTCAAAGCCCTGCGTGGCCGGATTTCTTCGGTCAAGTCGACGCAGAAGATCACCAAGGCCATGAACATGGTCGCCGCGGCCAAGCTGCGCCGCGCGCAGGACGCCGTCGAGGCTTCCAGGCCATATGCGGTGCGGATGGAGCGTGTCATCGGCACGCTGGCATCCGGCATGGCAGGCCGTGACGACGCGCCTGCGCTGCTGGCCGGTACGGGCAGTGACCAGAAGCATCTGATCATTGTCGCAACCGCCGAGCGTGGCCTCTGCGGTGGTTTCAACACCAATATCGTCAAGGCCGCTCGCGCCAAGATCGCCGAGCTGCAGCAGGCGGGCAAGGAGGTTCAGATCCTCTGCCTCGGGCGCAAGGGTCGCGATGCCCTGCGTCGCCAGTATGGCAGCCTGATCATCGAGACGATCGAGTTCGCCGGTGTGCGCAGCCTGGGCTTCGAACATGCCCAGCCCGTCGCGCAGAAGGTGCTGACCATGTACGAGGATGGCGCCTTCGACGTCTGTCACCTCGCCTACTCCAGGTTTGAATCCGTGCTGGCCCAGGTGCCGACGGTGGCGCAGCTGATCCCGGCCCAGGTCGCGGCGGATGTCGAGGAACCTGATCTGGACGGCGCGGTCTATACCTACGAACCGGACGAGGAAGAAATCCTGCGCGCGCTGCTGCCACGCAACGTCGCGGTGCAGATCTTCAAGGCATTGCTGGAAAACAGCGCCTCCGAACAGGGTGCGCGGATGACGGCGATGGACAATGCAACCCGCAATGCGGGGGACATGATCGACAAGCTGACGCTGATCTACAACAGGCAGCGCCAGGCGGCGATCACCACGGAACTGATCGAGATCATCTCGGGTGCGGAAGCGCTCTAGGCGAGACGCAACGAATCAAGGACTTTCCCTTCGGGAAATCGGGAGCGGAAAAAAATGGCTACCAATGTTGTCGGCAAGGTGACCCAGGTTATCGGCGCTGTCGTGGACCTACAGTTCGGCGAGCATCTGCCCGCGATCCTGAACGCCCTGCATACGGAACTGAATGGCAAGCGCCTGGTGCTGGAGGTTGCCCAGCATCTGGG
>CAXBNO010000291.1:0-5057 GCA_963976775.1 uncultured Kordiimonadales bacterium | reverse complement strand
TACCAGACCTGTTACCGTGCACGTCCCGATGGCGATCCACCCGGGTTACCAGCACAACTCGTTTGACTGCCTCCTTCAAAGTCTGATGGCCCGAAAACGGCGGCTTGCCAGTTCAGCCCTCTGGCCGATGGGAGATACAGAGGAAGATGCGAACCGGTTGCAGCAGATGCTCTCGGACGGTGGTGCAACGCAGGTTGAGGATCCCATCAGCGCCGCGATGGCGGAAATGTTTAAACGAGACGATGCTCCAATGGGTCCGAAGAACCCGGACGGGTCGATCTCGTATCAATAACGGGCCATTGAAGAATTCTGCATAGAGTGAAGATGTTTCTCTATGCGGTGTGTTTGGTCCCGGTGCTCTGCTCCCTGGAAACTGGATCGTTTGAACCTGTCATCTTCCGGCTCCTGCTGCGGTACCCTGCTTCTGCGCCAGGCGAGCCTTTTCCCGAAGATGTGACATCCTGCATCTTCTCATTCTCGATCGGGCGACGTAGAAAGATCGCATGATCTGCCGAAGCCGCATCCTTGCCATTGTTCTGTTCGCGCTTTTCGCGGCGGGCCTGGTCGTGAATTCGGCGGCAACGGCTTCCATGTCGCTGAAGATGGCTCTCGGTGGCATCGGTGCTGCCGACATGGTGGACTGCCGGAATTGTGGCCCCGTCGATGACGGCGAGGACGAACTGATGACGTGCGACATTGATTGCACGATCTCCTTTGCGGCACATCTTGGCCAGGGTAGCTCGTACAGCCCGCGCATCGCGGAGGCGGGCCTGTCACCGAAGACAAGCCATCTGACAGGACGAATCGGCCAGCCCGACCCTTATCCTCCACGAACTCTCATCTGATCGGACGGGAATCGGAATTCACTCCGATTCCTGCGTACTGCGGCGATGCCCGGATGGTCATCCAGGCCATCGCCCTGACCTCATGCACAGGCCGACACCTCTGTGCGTGGCGCAACCAGAGCATCAGATGAGTACACGAAATGTCATCACTTCACGTGCTGCCGCTGTCGCGGCGAAGGCTGCTGAAAGCAATTTCCGCCGGTGCGGCGGGGTTGGCCATGCCGCCGTACCTCGTGGCAAATGCCGCGCGCGCCGCAGGGACAAGGGAATTTTCCCTGCGCGCGGCAACCGGCCAGGTGGATCTCGGGTCCGGATCACCCGGTGAGACGTCGGCCTGGTGCTACAATGGCACCGTCCCCGGCCCGGAAATCCGCGTGCGGCAGGGCGAGCGCCTGCGCATAGCGGTCGAGAACGCTCTGGCCGAGGAAACCACGGTCCACTGGCACGGGGTGCGGTTGCCGAACGCGATGGACGGCGTACCGCACCTGACCCAGCGCCCGATCGCCGCCGACGAGACCTTTCTCTACGAGTTCGATGCGGCCGATGCCGGTACGTTCTGGTATCACCCGCATCAGCGCGGCTTCGAGCAGGTCGGTCGCGGTCTCTGCGGCCCGCTGATAATCGAGGAGGCCGAGCCACCCCGGGTGGACCGCGAGGTGACCTGGGTTCTCGACGACTGGCGGCTGACGCAGTCCGCCGAAATCAGCGCCGACTTCGGCAACCGCCACGACATGAGCCACGGCGGCCGGGTCGGCAATACGGTGACGATCAACGGCCGCGTGCCGGGCGAGTTCCCTGTGCGTAGCGGTGAGCGGATCCGGTTGCGGCTGATCAACGCGGCGAACGCGCGCATCTTCGGGCTCGACTTCCAGGACAGCACCCCCACGGTGATCTCGCTCGACGGCCAGCCTGTCGTCCCGCACCAGCCGCCGGACGGTCTCGTCGTCCTCGGACCGGCCATGCGCGTCGATCTGATCATCGACATGACCGGCGAACCGGGCAGCCGGATGACCGTCACCGACCGTTTCTACGAGGGCCTCGAATACCGGCTGGTCGATTTCGCCCATGGTCGGACCCGGCTCCGGGACGGCCCGCCCGACTGGCCCGTCGCCCTGCCCGCCAATCCGTTGCCCGAACCCGATCCGGCCACGGCCCGCCGGCACGACGTCGTTTTCAACGGCGGCATGATGGGCGGCATGGTGATGCGCGAGATGGGCGGCAGCATGGGGGGAGCCCGCTCGGGCGTAATGGGCGGCATGATGGGGGGAATGATGGGCATGGTGCACGGGCAGGGCATCTGGTTCATCAACGGTAAGGCCGCCGAGGGTCACATGCTCGACCCGATGCTGACGCTCGATCACGCCCGGAGCCATGTCATCGCAATGACAAATGCGACTGCCTGGCATCATCCGATCCATCTGCACGGCCATTCGTTCCGGGTGATATCGCGCAACGGCGCGCCCACCCGCCATCGTGAATGACAGGACACCGTCCTGATGGCACCGCGGGAGAAGGTCGAGATCGCCTTCGTCGCCGACAATCCCGGCGACTGGATGTTTCATTGCCACATTCTCGAGCACCAGGCGGCGGGAATGATGGGCGTCATTCGTGTCGCCTGACCTGTCAAGAAGGAGGAAATCAATCATGCGCAAGTTCATCTCTGCGGCTCTGTTCGGCCTTACTCTCGGCGTTGCGGCGCCGGTGTTCGCTGAACAGCCGTCCCGTGACGTCACCTTGTACAAGACGCCCCAGTGCGGTTGCTGCGAAGGCTATGCCGACTATCTGAGGCAGAATGGATTCGAGGTCACCGTGAAGCCGACCCACGAATTGCCACAGATGAGCAGGATGGCCGGAATTCCGGAGAACTTCGAAGGCTGTCATCTCTCGATGATTGACGGCTATGTCGTCAGCGGCCATGTGCCGGTCGCCACTGTCGAGCGGTTGCTGAGCGAGAAGCCGAAGATCGTCGGGATCACGCTGCCGGGCATGCCGCAGGGTTCACCCGGAATGTCCGGTCGGAAAGCCGAGCCTTTCACGACCTACGAGATCGGCTCACAGCCCCCACGCATCTATTCCGTTGAATGATGGCCATGCGACCGTTGGTGACCCGGATTGGCGGTTCGCATGCCAGTGGTGCGACCGCACTGGCCGTCACGCTGACGATCTTCACCTGGCCGGTTCATGCCGGCCAGGCGGATCATGAAGACACCGGGCAGGTCGCGCGTGGTGCCGAAGTCTATCTCCGGCACTGCGCAACCTGTCACGGCGTCAATCTGGAAGGGCAACCGAACTGGCGCAAGCGCAAGCCGGACGGGCGATTGCCTGCGCCGCCGCACGACGTTACCGGGCACACCTGGCATCATCCGGATGCGGTCCTGTTCTCGATCACGCGGGACGGGACGGCAGCTCATGCGCCAGCGGGATATCTCACGGACATGCCGGGCTTCGGCGACGTCCTGTCGGACGGGGAGATCTGGTCTGTTCTCGCCTACATCAAGTCACGCTGGCCGAAGCACATAACGGCCCGCCGCAAGGCCGCAACCAGGGAGAAAGCAAGATGATTGAACATGTGGGCGGAATGATGTGGGGAATGGGGCTTGTCTGGGTTCTTGTCATCCTGGTGCTGGGCCTTGGAGTGGCCGCGCTGATCAAGTACCTCCGTTCCGGATCAGACAGCCGGAGAAACGGTGATGACTGAGACCGGCGTCCAGGATCCGCAAGACAACAATGTTCCGGCATGGGGATACCTGAGGTTCGCAGTGCCGATACTCATCTTCGGCGTCATCGGGACTGCACTGGGCATCGGGTTGACCCTGGATCCAGGGAATATTCCATCCGCGTTGATTGGCAAACCGGTACCGGTCTTTGATCTGCCTCCGGTTCAGGGGCGCACGTCGGGTCTCCGAAGTGATGACCTCATCGGGGATGTATCCCTGCTCAATGTATTCGCATCATGGTGCGTCGCGTGCCGTGCGGAGCACCCGCTGTTCATGCGGCTGGCACGGGAGCAGATCGTTCCGATCCACGGGCTGAACTACAAGGATCAGCCTCAGGATGCCGCTGCGTGGCTTGATCAGCTGGGCGACCCTTACACACGGACAGGCGCGGATATCAACGGGCGCGTGGCGATCGAGTTTGGCGTCTATGGCGTCCCGGAAACCTTCGTGATCGGCCGGGATGGCCGCATTGCCTACAAGCATATCGGACCCGTGACCGCTCAGGCGCTGAAGGACGTGATTCTGCCGCTGATCGGTCGGCTCCGCGAGGAAGGGAGACTCCTGCCATGAGACTGCTTGCGTTCATCGCCGTATCGCTGGTTCTTGTCACGTCAGCCTTGCGTGCCGAACAGGTGCCCATGTCACTGCACGATGAACCGCGGCCAATCCCGCCGATCGGGTTCAAGGACGGCGATGGCCGCGACTACGGCCTCGATGACTGGCGCGGCCGGATCGTGCTGCTCAACATCTGGGCCACGTGGTGTCCGCCCTGCCGCCATGAAATGCCGACGCTCGACAGGCTTCAGGATCGGCTCGGCGGCGAACGCTTCGAAGTTGTCGCCCTTTCGATCGACAGGGCTGGCGTCGGGGTCGTTCGGAGCTTCTTCGAGGAGACGGGAGTGCGGTGGCTTCGGCTTTTCATCAATGAAACGGGTCGGTCGGTCAGGGAACTTGGTGCTTTCGGATTGCCGACGACCCTGCTGGTCGGCCCCCAGGGCAAGGAACTGGCCCGCCTCGTCGGACCTGCCGAGTGGGACACACCGGAGATGATCGCATTCCTGGAGACCGTGATCGCCGAGCATGCCGGAAAGGAAACACGGCCATGACGGACCACATGAAACCGGCCCCGCACGCACCTGACTTCCATCGCGACCGACAGAAATGGCCCGCCCGGGTATTCTGCCCGGGCGGGCGCATTCCGGGGTGATCCGATGCGTTCTTCCATATTCCCTAAACTGGCCGGTATTCGATATGCCCTCTGGGGTCTCACTGTCGTCGCGGGGCTGCTGCTTGTCGGCCTTTACATGACGGGGACGCCGACGCCGCAGCAAGGCGGGCGGACGACCTACAGCGGTGAAGCGGCCATCCGTTCGGAGTTCACCTTGACCGACCACACCGGTGCACGCGTGACCGGGAACGACTTCCTCGGGCGCTGGCAACTGGTGTCCTTCGGTTTCACCTTCTGCCCCGATGTCTGTCCCACGACGCTGGCCCA
>CAXBNO010000290.1:0-5063 GCA_963976775.1 uncultured Kordiimonadales bacterium | reverse complement strand
GCGCTGGACCGTGCCGTTGAATATGCCCAGGTGCGCGAGACCATGGGCAAGCCGATCGCCGAGCACCAGGCGATCCAGCTCAAGCTGGGCGAGATGGCCACCCGCTGCCGCGCCGCGCGCCTGCTGACCGAGGATGCGGCCCGCGCCTATGACCGGGGCGACCGCTGCGACATGGAGGCCGGGATGGCCAAGCTGTTCGCGTCGGAAACCGCGCTGGAGAACGCCACCGAATGCATGCGCATCCATGGCGCCTATGGCTACAGCCAAGAATATCACGTGGAACGCTATTTCCGCGACGCGCCGCTGATGTGCATCGGGGAAGGCACCAACGAGATGCAGCGCATCATCATCGCCCGCCAGTTGATCGCCCGGAACCCGGCATAGGGAGGGCCGGTCCCGCTCTCAAAGGGATAAATCAGAAATTCAGCAGCTTGCCGGGGTTCATGATGCCGTTCGGGTCGAAGACATGCTTGATCCGGTGCATCATCTGCAGTTCCACGGGTGACTTGTAGCGTTCGATCTCGTCGCGTTTCAGGCGGCCAAGGCCGTGCTCGGCGCTGATCGAGC
Source organism: uncultured Kordiimonadales bacterium (assembly GCA_963976775.1). Classification (GTDB taxonomy): domain Bacteria; phylum Pseudomonadota; class Alphaproteobacteria; order Minwuiales; family Minwuiaceae; genus Minwuia. The sequence continues at coordinate 4,496 of CAXBNO010000290.1, read as the reverse complement.
CGCCCATGCGGTGGACAATGTCATGGACGACATGGGCCACATCCTCCCACCGGTCCAGAAACGCCTGCCTGTCGCCGCCCTCCGGCTGCAGCGGGTTGTAGTGGACATTGCCGTCCCCGATGTGGCCGAACGCGACGGAGCGGAAGCCTGGCACCACATCCTGCAGTGCCGCGTCGGCCGCGGCGATGAAGTCGGGCATCAATGGCACGGGCACGGAGACGTCATGCTTGATGGAGCCGCCACCGAGTTTCTGCGCCTCCGACAGGCTTTCGCGCAGCGCCCAGAGCGCCGCTGTCTGTGCCTCGGATTCGGCGACGACCGCGTCCAGCACCAGTTCCTTCTCGAAGCCCAGTTCCAGCGTACGCTCCAGCGCGGCCCGCAGTGCGCCGTCGCCTTCGCCGGAGGAGAATTCCATCAGCACGTACCAGGGATGGGTGCCTTCCATCGGGTCACGCGCGTCGGGCAGCAGTTGCAGTGACAGGTCGAGTCCAAGCCGGGGCATGATCTCGAAGCCCGTCACCTGCCCGCCGGAGACCGACTTCGCCAGGCCGAGCAGCTCGACCGCCGCACGCGGGTCGGGCAGGGCCGCGAAGGCCACCTGCCGGTCGGCGGGTTTCGGATAGAGTTTCAGGACGGCGGCGGTGATCACGCCCAGCGTGCCCTCGGCGCCGACGAACAGGTGCTTCAGGTCATAGCCTGTATTGTCCTTGCGCAGGCCGCGCAGCCCCTCCCACAGGGTGCCGTCGGGCAGCACGACCTCCAGTCCCAGCACCAGGTCCCGCATGTTGCCGTAACGCAATACGGCGGTGCCGCCTGCGTTGGTCGAGAGATTGCCGCCGATCTGGCAGGTGCCTTCCGACGCGATGCGCATGGGAAACAGCCGGGCGGCAGCATCAGCCGCCGCCTGCACGTCCTGCAGCACGCATCCGGCCTCCACGGTGATCGTGTCGTTCAGCGCGTCAACGGCCCGCACGGCCTTCAGGCGGCCCAGCGACAGGATCACCTCATCACCATTGCCGAAGGGGATGGAACCGCCGACAAGGCCGGTATTGCCGCCCTGCGGCACCACCGGCGTCCGGGTCTCGTTGCAGATGGCCAGCACCTGCTGCACCTCCGCCACCGTGCCCGGGCGCACCACCAGCGGGGAGACACCCTGCCACTTGTCGCGGTGCTCCACCGTGTAGGGCAGCATGTCGTCCGGCCGGTCGATGAACCCCTTCGGCCCGACCACGTTCTTCAGCCGTTCCAGAACCCCTGGTGCCAGATCATTCACGAAACTGTCCTTCCCACATATTGCCTGTCCCGGAAACCGCGCGGATCATGGTATGAAACGCCACCGCTCAACAGGACAGAACCATGATCATAGACAACATTCCCGTCGGCAAGAATCCACCCTGGGACATCAATGTCATCATCGAGATTCCCATCGGCGGCGTGCCCGTGAAGTATGAAATCGACAAGGCATCGGGCGCGATGGTGGTGGACCGGTTTCTCCATACCTCCATGTTCTACCCCTGCAACTACGGTTTCATTCCGCACACGCTGGCCGATGACGGTGATCCGGTGGATGTGCTGGTGGCTGGCAATCTGCCCGTGGTGCCGGGTGCCGTTGTCCGCTCCCGCCCCATCGGTGTGCTGATCATGGAGGACGAGGCCGGGCTGGACGAGAAGCTGCTGGCGGTGCCGCATGATTCCCTGCACCCCTATTACACGAACGTCGAGAGCTATCGCGCGCTGCCGCAGATCCTGCTGGACCAGATCGCCCACTTCTTCCAGCACTACAAGGACCTGGAGACCGGCAAGTGGGTCAAGGTCCAGCGCTGGGGCGAAGCGGGCGAAGCCTGCAAGCTGATCGAAAGCGCGATCAAGGCCGCAGGCTGGCCGGGGACCACAAACAGGTCTTCTGGAGAGGGCTGAACCGGGGGTCAGCAAACGACTCCACGCCCACCGTCAGCCACGCTGATCCGGCAGCGGTTCCAGTTTCACGGTGCAGCCCCTGAAACCGATTACCGAGGCGCGGTTGCCGCTGCGCGGATCGTCCCAGTAGGGATCGCCGTCGGCGAACCGCACCTGATACCCCCAGCGCGCCATGGCGCTTTCGCGAATGTCGATGCACCAGTAGATGCCGGTCGGAACCAGGCGGATGGCATAGAGCCCGTCGAGGGGGTCGGTGAAGAACCAGACCTCGAAATCCTGACCCATCTCGTGCGCCCGGGCCTTGACCGACGGGTACTCGCCCCAGCGCGCGCGGTCGTGTTCGTAATGCCGTGCCGCCGCGCCGTTCGAGGCGGCGATGATCTGCCTGTCGGTCATGCCCCATTCGGCATATCGCCATCCGGCGTGTGCGCTGGTCGCGGCCAGCAACAGGCAGGCGGCAGCAAGCAGGACGCGCATCAGCCGTCGTCCAGTGACTGGTACAATGGCCAGCGTCCGGCGGCCATCGCGTCCAGCGACGGGGCGGGCTGGCCCAGCCGGTCACGGTAGATCCAGAGCGCGGACAGCACGTCCCGGGCGAAGGTCCGCGTCTCGGCGGAGCCCATCATCTCCAGGAACAGCAACGGGTCCTGCTGCACGCTTGTATTGGCCGACCAGCGGGCGGCATTGCCCGGTCCGGCATTGTAGGCGGCGATGGCCAGCAGCAGGTTGTCCTGCGGCTTCACCGCCTTCAGGACATAGCGGATGTAGGCCTGTCCCAGCCGGATGTTGAGGTGCGGATCATGCAGCGCACTGTTGGTCGGGCGCGGCTGCCCGGCGATGCGGGCGACATAGCGCGCCGTGGTGGGCATCAACTGCATCACACCGCGCGCCCCCGCGCTGGAGCGGGCAAGCGGATCGAAGCCCGATTCCCGGCGCGCGATGGCATAGACCAGCGCCCGGTCCACATGTACCTCCGGCGACAGGGGCCATGCCGGGGCGGGGTAGAGCGCGGGATCATGCCGTTCCCCGTGGCTGTTCAGGCGTCGGCGGGCAAAGCGCAGGGCCGTGGCGGGCGCGTCGATGTGCGCCGCCCGCCGCAGAACGGCGTCCAGTCCGGCACGGTTCGCCCCGCTCGCCATCAGGCGCAGTTCCATGTCGGCGCGAACGATCTGTCCGACCTCCGCCAGCGCCAGCGCCCGACGCACACCGGAGAAGGCCAGCATTGCCGTGAGCTGTTCCTCCGGCAGGCTGGGCGGCTGCCAGTCGAAGCCGGGCTGCCGTGCCAGCAGGCGGTTGGCGATCTGGCCATACATGTCGCGGGGGGAGGCACTGGCCCGGCGCAGGGCCGGCAGCACGTTCAGAAAGTCGCCGGTGGCCAGCGCGGACCGTGCCCGCCAGACGCCGGCGGCGGATTCGAGCCCGGTCAGGGGATCGCCATCCCGACCCAGCGCCAGGCCGAACGCCGCATGTGCCTCTTCCTTGTGACCCTCGGCCCAGTATCCGATTCCGGCCAGGAATGCCCCCCGCATCTTGCCGGGACCCGTGCCCTGCATGGCCAGGGTGGCGGCATTGATCGCCTTGCCGACATATTCTGCCGTCAGATAGCCACGCGCGATCAGCGCATGGGCCAGCGCTCGCGCATCCGAACCCATGCGCCGCCCGTCGCGCGTCTCCATGGTCTTCAGCGCCCGTGTCGGAGCATTCCGGTAGACCAGGCGACGGATCGACCGCAGCATCAGCCGGTCGTGGCGCGACAGGTTGGGTGCGTGCTGTCGTACCGTGTCGGGCTGATCTGCCGCAGCGACCTCGCCGTTGAGTCGCAGCGGTCTCGGTTCGGGCGGTTGCAGCGCTTTCCAGCCGCTGGCGGGGCGGCGGCGCTGGGCCAACTGGTAGACCTTGTCCGCCAGCGGGTGGTCGGCGTAATCGCTCATCCACTCATGCAGTTCGCGATAGCTGGAGCGCCAGGCGGTGGGATGCATCAGGCGCTGATAGGTGACATGGCCCATCAGCAGCGGATCCTCCACCTGGCGGATCAGCTTGCTCGCCTCGTTCCAGCGACCGGTCTGCTGCAGCACGAAGATCTGGCGATAGCGGTCCTGGTCCGCGATGCCAAGAATGGTCGGCAGACTGGCCTCCGCCGCCCGCGCCGGTGCAGCAGGCAGGATCACGATCATGGCCATGACCAGCAGGAGCCAACCGGCCGGCCAGCGGCGGGTATTGACGGTTGGGAAATTCTGGCGCGACCTGTTCATCGGCGCATTCAAGTCATAGTGGGGGCCGGGGGCAAGCCTGCCGCGAGGTCACCTGTGATGAACTATCCATGGGGAGATGGAGAATATGGTTGAACTGGCAAGCTTGCGGGATCGGTTGAGCGTACCCGTGATCGCGGCACCGATGTTCCTGGTTTCCGGGCCGGAACTGGTGATTGCGGCTGTTCGCGCAGGCGTCATGGGATCGTTTCCGACGGCCAATTGCCGGACCGTGGAGCAGCTCGATGACTGGATGTCGCAGATGATGGCCGCTGCGGGTCCGGCGACCGCACCGGTCGTGCCGAACCTGATCGTCCATCGCACCAACAG
>CAXBNO010000289.1:0-5077 GCA_963976775.1 uncultured Kordiimonadales bacterium | reverse complement strand
GCCCGGACTTCTGATTTCCACCATTGTTATTGCGGCCATAGTCGCCGGAGCAACCGCGATTCCCTTCATTGCGGCCCTTGTTCTCGGCGCTATTCTGAGCGCGACCGATCCGGTGGCGGTCGTGGCCATCTTCAAGGATCTCGGTGCACCGAAGCGACTGGCGGTGCTGGTGGAGGGCGAGAGCCTGTTCAATGATGCGACCGCCATCGTGCTGTTCAACATCCTGGCCGCCATGATCATCGGCAATGTGGAGGCGGATCTGCTGGGCGGCGGCCTCGGCTTCCTGAAGGTCTTCCTGGGCGGCATCATCGTCGGCTTCGTCATGGCGCGCGCCTTCGTGTGGCTGATCGGACGCATGGGGGGCGTTGCCCTGGTCGAGGTGACGCTGACGGTCTCGCTGGCCTATCTCTCGTTTCTGGTGGCGGAGCATTACCTGCATGTCTCCGGTGTCATGGCCGTGGTCACGGCGGCGCTGGTGATGGGCTCGCTGGGGCGCACGGGCATGTCGGCGAATGGCTGGCACCTGTTGCAGGAAACCTGGGAGAATCTCGGCTTCTGGGCCAATTCCCTGATCTTCGTTCTGGTGGGGCTGGCTGTGCCATCCATCCTGGCTGTCTTCAATGGCGGCATGTGGCTGACTCTCGCCGTTCTGCTGGGTTCGGCCTTCATCGCGCGCGGACTTCTGACCCATGGCCTGCTGCCGATCCTGAGCAGTGTAGGCATTGCAGCCAATGTCAGTCTCGGGTTCCGGACGGTGATGTGGTGGGGCGGCCTGCGGGGCGCTGTCTCGCTGGCCCTGGCCCTGGCAATCTGGGAAAACGACGCCATTCCGCAGGACATTCGCGAATTCGTGGTGGCGCTGGTCTGCGCCTTCGTCCTGTTCACCCTGTTCGTCAATGCCACGACCGTTGGCACGGTGATGAAGGCATTCGGCCTCGACAAGCTCTCGCCCGCGGATGTCACCATACGAAATCGCGCGATCGCCACGGCCCTCGACGGTATTCAGAGCAGGATCGGTCAGGTCGCGGAGAATCAGAAGATTCCCGCCACAGTGGCGGAGGAGGTATCGACACTCTATGCAAAGCGCGTCGCCGATGCCCGGGCTGATACCGCCAACGAGGGCACGCTGACGCCGGACGACTGGATGAAGGTCGCGTTGATGGCAACGCTCGGCCAGGAGCGGCGGGGTTTCCTGCGCCACTATGCACAGGGCTATCTGTCGTCCGCCATTGCCCGATCACTGCTGGCGATGAATGACGAGATGCTCGACGCGACCAAGCATGGCGGGCTCGAAGGCTATGCCCGCGCCTGTGACAAGGTGCTCGGGTTCAACAGGTCTTTCCTGCTTGCCCTCAGGTTGCAGCGCCGGTTCGGGTTCGCCGAGCCACTTGCGCGACGCTTTGCCGACAGGATGGAACGGCTGCGGACCATGCGTGCCGTGCTGGCGGAGGTTCGCGAGGATGGTATCGGTGACATCGAAGCGCTGGTGGGGGCGGACGTTTCAGTCCGCCTCTGCGAGATGCTGGATGCGCGACTGGAGAAGACCATGTCAGCCCTGACCGCCGTACGGCTGCAGTATCCGGATTATGCCGAGCAGTTGCAGCGCCGCTATCTGGAACGTGTCGCGCTGCGTCAGGAACGCCAGGACTATGACCGCCTGCATGAGGAAGCGGTCATCGGGGCGGAGATCCATGCCAGCCTGCAGGGCGACCTGGAAGAACGCTACGCCATGCTGGGCAAGCGCCCGCCGCTGGATCTGGGCCTCGACCCGGCGGAACTGGTTGCCAGCGTGCCGCTGTTCGAGAGCCTCACGCCGGAGCGTATCCAGACCATCACCGCCCTGCTGAAACCCCAACTCGTCCTGCCGGGCGAAGTGATCGTGCGGAAGGGCGATGCCGGGTCGGCGATGTACTTCGTGTCGTCGGGGGCGATCCGTGTCGACATCGCGCCGGAACCGGTGATCCTCGGTTCGGGTCAGTTCTTCGGCGAGCTGGCGCTGCTGAAGGATGCGCCCCGCAACGCCGATGTCCACGCCATCGGCTTCTGCGACCTGCTGGTGCTGGAGCGTGCGGCATTCCAGAAGCTGCTGGCCGACAATCCGGACCTGAAGGCCACGATCGAGAAGGTGGCGGCGGAGCGCACGGCGACCTGACGCAACACCCCCGACCGGCGTCGGGTGTCAGATCCACTTCAGTCGGCGCAGGATCAGGAACTGCACGGTGGCCAGTATGGCGGAGCCGATGATGACGTATGTGAAGCCGTTGCCATCCTCCGACCAGGGCACGCCGCCGACATTCGCGCCCAGCAGCGCGGCGACCAGGTTCAGCGGCAGGAAGATTCCGGCGATGATGGTCAGGATGTAGGTTGCCCGATGGCTCGCCTCCGCCGTCGCCTGGTCGATCCGGTCCTGGATCAGGCGGCTGTGGTCCCGGATTGCCTCCAGCGCCGCCACGTTGCGCCGCGTGGCGTGCCAGTGTTCCCGCATTTCGATCAGGTCGGAATCCTTCAGCCACGCCGGTTCCGCAGCCACGACGGCTTCCAGCGCCTCGGCCTGTGGCACGGAGAACCGGTGCAGCCAGATCGCCTGCCGGCGCAGCTGGGCAAGCTCCTGCGCGGACGGGTTGGGACCCGGCGCCTCCAGCATGTCCTCGAGTTCGGCGAGCTGGCGGCCCAGATGCACCAGCGAGTCCTTGACCCGGCTGGTCAGGCTGGCAACCAGGCTGGTCAGGATCATGCCGGACCGCGCCCTGTCACCTGATGCCCTTGCCAGTTCTGCGGTATCCTCGACGGCACGGACACGTTGCAGGGCAACGGATTCAACGCGGTCTTCCATTACCGCCACCCTCAGCGAGACCATGTCTTCGGGGCGACGGTTCTCGTTCAGGTTGACGCCACGCAGGATCAGGACGTCGGCACCGTCAAAACGGGTGAACCGCGGCTCAGTCTCGTCGGCATTGATGGCAAGCAAGGCAGCGGTGGGCATGCCGTCCGCGTTCGAAGCCGCAACCTCTGTTGCACGCTGGGAATGGTGTATCCACAAGGGGGCTTCCCGACTGCCCGCAAGAATCTGTCCTGTCATGTCAAGCTCTCCGTTTGGGCCGAATCAGACCCGCAGGTCCAGTGCGCCCTGCAGGATGTAGGCGGCGGCGTGGGCGTCGATCACCTCTGCCCGGCGGCGGCGGGAGACATCCTGGCTGATCAGGCTGCGCTCGACGGCGCTGGTGGACAGCCGTTCGTCGATGAAGGCCATGGGCAGGTCGAACGCGCCTTCCAGGCTGCGCTGGAAGGCGCGCACCGACTGCGCTCTCGGGCCGGACGTGCCATCCATGTTCAGGGGCATCCCGACCACGATACCGCCTGCCTGCGTCTCCTCGATGATCTTCCGGATGGCAGCGAAATCCGCCGCCTGCTTGCCGCGTCGGATCACCTGCAGGGGCGTCGCGACCATGTGAGCGGAGTCGCAGATCGCCACGCCAATTGTCCTGGTTCCCGGATCCAGACCGATCAGTCGCTTGCCAGCCGCGCGCTGGCGAAGTTCAACCGGTTTCAGCAGCACTATTGCTTGCCCACCGAGAAGTCATTCCGGCCGCTGATGTCCTCGCCGCGCATCAGATAGAGCGGGCGGGTGACGAAATCGACCTGACCGCCTGTCAGCTTCACGATCTCGGCCCCGATCTGCCTGTCGAAGACGGAACTGGTGGGCATGAAGCGCAGCACATAGCCCGCCCGGCGGTGCGGGGAGCGGTTGGGGCGGGAGCCATGCACCATGTAGACATCGTGCAGCGAGATCTGCCCCGGTTCCAGTTCGATCTCGACCGCTTCGGCCTCGTCGAACTCTTCCGGCTTCAGTTGCTGGTTCAGGGTCAGCCCGTCGCTGTCGTTGCGGTCATGGCCGCGCACGCGCCGGTCGCGGTGGGAGCCGGGGATCACCCGCAGGCACCCGTTCTCCGACGTTGCCGGATCAATCGCGATCCAGACGGAGCAGGTGGCGAGCGGGCGGATCGGCCAGTACTGCCCATCCTGATGCCAGGGGGTTTCCTTGCCGGAGTGCGCCGGCTTGCCGAAGACGGTAGTGCCCCAGAGCAGGATGTCGGGGCCGATCAGCTGCGCCACGGCGTCGAGCACTTCGGGGATGGCGGCATGGTCCATCCAGGTGTCGGCGCCCTTCAGCGCCTGCGGGCCATGCGCCGGGATGTGCGGGCAGAACATGGCATCCGGCGACAGATGCGGATTGTCGGCAATCAGCCGGTCGAGATCCGCGCGCATCCGGTCAAGCCTGTCCGGATCGATGCGGAACCCCTGCGGCACGACGTAGCCGCGTTCATGATAGTGCTGCACCTCAGCCGCACTCAGGGGGCCGGTCAGGGCTGTATCGGTCTGAAGGTCGGTCATAGCCATGGGTCAGCTCCCTGAACAGTTCATGCGGCGCGCGGCCAGACGCGCGGAAACAGGTCACACTCCAGCGGCGCACCGGAGGGGATGCCGGGATCGCGGATCAGGGGCTGGAAACTGCCCTCTGGCCGGTAGGTGCAATCGTCGCCGCAGAACCGCGCCGCCAGCGCCCGACGCCGCCGGTCGACCCGGCTGTTGCCCGGTGCCGAATGCAGGATCAGCCCGTGATGCACCAGGCAGTCACCCGGCTCGGTCTCGAAGCTGCGGAAGGTATGACGGTCCCGCTCCGCTTCGATATCCGGCACGGGTTCCATGGTGTCGCCATAGCGGCTGTCACCGGTGAAGCTCCTGGGCTGGAACCGCCGTCCCCAGCGGTGCGACCCGACGAGATACTCGACGGCACCTGAATCGCGGGTCACGGGATCGAACGGCGTCCAGACGGTGCACACCTGCTCGCCGTCGATGGGCCAGTACGGCTGGTCATGATGCCAGGGGGTGAGGGCCTGGGAACCGGGTTCCTTCACCAGCAGCGTGTCGAAGAACAGCGTCACGCGCTCCCGCGCGCCCAGTACCTGCTGGGCGATCTCGGCGGCGGGACTGTCGAACATGAACGCCCGGAAATCGTCCTGCCAGGTCCAGACGAAGCTGTCGCCATGGAAGCGCCCCTCCTTCCCCTGATCCAGGT
>CAXBNO010000288.1:0-5095 GCA_963976775.1 uncultured Kordiimonadales bacterium | reverse complement strand
AATGTTCGATTCTGGAAGATCCCCGACAAGATCTTGGCGGACCTCGGGCTGAACGAGAACGACGAGTACAATAACGCGGAAGAAGACGCTTAATGGAGCTTCTTGGTTTTCAACATCGGGCATCGAGCCAGATTGCTAACAGATTTTTTGATTATTCAGCTGATCCCCTGATGGTTGACCGCACGACGACGGTCCCATTCTTGCAGACGCTTGTGGCGATCACGGGGAGCGGTAAGACATTGATGCTTGCCGATGCGGTGTCTCAGATGCGCGACGGTCTCGGTGTAGTTCCTGTCGTGCTTTGGATATCGAAGGGGAAGGTTGTTGTTTCTCAAACATTTGAGAACCTTTCCTCAGGCAAGTACGCGGATAACATGGCTGGATTCAGTATACTGCCCCTCTTAGAGGTCGCTCCCGATCACCTCTCAAGTGCGGATCAGCCGGTAGTATTAGTGGCAACAGTTGGCAAGTTTGCCGTCGAGGACACTGCGAGCGATGATCGCAAGGTTTACCGGGCGCAACTGGACCTTGCTGAGGAATCCCTCTGGGAGCAACTGAAGAAGCGTCGAACGAAGAAAGGCCAGAGACGCCCTCTCATCATCGTCTACGACGAAGGACACAACCTGTCCGATCTGCAGTCTGAGCGTCTTCTGGAGCTGGCTCCTGACGCTCTGATAGTGGCGAGTGCGACGCTCTCGCTGCCGCCCAAGCTGACCAATGTAATGGCGCGGCTCCGCAATGACCGCAAGTGGACTGACGAGGACTTTTCGACAACGGTTTCGAGCCGGGAGGTAGTACTATCCGGCCTCGTCAAGGAGCGCATCTCGATTGATGGCTATATCACTCCCCTTGAACCCGCGCTGGACAATCTCCTCGGTGATCTGAAGCTTGCCCAGTCCGTGGCGCGAGATCAGAAGCTGCCGTTCAATCCGAAAGCAATCTACGTCTGTTCGACAAACACGGTTGATGGGGTTGCGATTGCTGAAGATATCAAGCGGCCTTTCAGAGAGCGCCAAGCACGCCCAATCCTGATCTGGCGACACTTGGTCGAGGTGGCGAAGATTGAACCTGAGAAAATCGCTGTCTACTGTCAGCTCAAGTTCTCCAAGGACTCTCCAAAGCCGGCCGACATGCATTTGTTTGATGGTGGCGAGAAAGACTACGCTCGCTTCACGGCGGGAGCCTACGACCACGTCATCTTCAATCTTGGGCTTCAGGAAGGGTGGGATGATCCTGCGTGTGGTTTCGCGTACATCGACAAGGAGATGGCGTCATCGCGACAGATCACTCAGGTGGTCGGGCGCGTTCTAAGGCAGCCTGGGGCGGAGCATCACGCCGATCCCATCCTGAACACCGCGCATTTCCACATCAGAACGGACGAGAAGGGTGTGTTTGACGACATTCTTCGAGACATTCGTAAAGACCTCACCACTGAGCACCCGTCAATCTCGCTAGTCGTGAAGGACGAGAAGAGCCGAGGGAAACGTGATCGCCTGGACCCAGAGCCCCCCCGAACCGTTCCAACTGTCGGCATCGAGAGCAGCAACGCACTTGAACCAATAGCCCGAATTGTAAGAAATATCATAGATTTCAGAAACGATGCCCAAAATACGGTCGGGCAGGGTAGCCGAATGCAAGTTTTGCAAAAAATTGGTGAAGATTCCGAGGCCCAATTTGAATGGGTTGATGTCGATCACAGCAACCGCGTCACTGCCCGTTCTGTTTTTCGCCGTGAGGTGCAGCGTAGCTATCCTGGAGGTCTGCGAAGAACTGGCGGGCCAATTAATCTCGTTGATATCGAAGAGCCAAAATTTGATGCAATGATCGAGTTGAGCAGTCCGGCTGCCGACCATCTTCGTACGAAGGCTCAGGAGGTCGTTGCAGCCTACATCGAGCATTCGGTGATTTTTCAGAATGAAGTGGACTCCCCGTACTCGGTTGGTCCTGTTGCCATCGACCCCAACGCCAACGAAGAGTTCAAGCGCTCACTTCATAGCAGGTACTCCGGCCTCAATCCGCTTGAGGTGAAGTTTGCTCGCGCACTGGACCGAACGCAGCGGGTCTGGGCGAGGAATCCGGTTGGAAGCGGCTACTCCCTTCCGCTGCTTCATGAGGGAAAAGCGTACTGGCCCGACTTTCTAGTTTGGGTAGATCGAACTGTGATTGTTCTTGATACAAAGGGGGATCATCTCTTAGTCGAAGCATCCGCTTCCAAATTATTTGAGATCAAGGGGGTCGAGTCTGGGAAGCGTATCGTCCTAAGGCTCATCTCCGAAGGGCATGTAGAGATTTCGGGCGGCACGATCCGAAAGAGAGCCAAAGTGGGTTTCACGGTCTGGTCTTGGAAGAGCGGCCGACTGCATTCAACATACTGCGAGACTGAGAAGGAAGCTGTCGACGCTTGTCTCGCGACAGGGTGATTGCTGACAGCGAGATTATTAAGAATCTCGCAGTTGCAGCGAACGACCGCTCCCCCCCCCAGACATTCCAGTTCGACGCTCCACAGCAAATGTCTCAAAGGTCCGCATTGCGGTCATCCGACCATTGCTCGGCTGGGGGTTCGAAATGTTCGAGTCAGACCACTAGATGCCGAAGCAGTCCCGCAATGACATGACACGGTGCATGGCAACGATGTACCGGCGCTCCCACGGGATGTCCTTCGGCGGGTTGAACTGGCGCACGATCACGGTGTCTGCGTCCTGGCGCACGAACCGCTTGATGAAGGTCCGCAACTCCTCATGCTCACCGTTGCGGGTCTGCAGGATGATGTCGTCGCCGACCAGCACGCGACGGCCGGGATGGACGAAGACGAGATCGCCTTCCTCGAACCTTGGCGCCATGGAATCGCCGGTGACCTCGATCGCGTAGGCCTGGGCGGTGCCGGCCAGGGCTGGCGGCCGGCGGACATAGTCCACGGTTTCCTGCAGCACGAATTCCCCATTGAAGGATCCGGCGGCGGTCCCCAGCAAGGGCAGGTCCAGCGGCATCGACGACCGGGTGGGCAAGGGGGGCGCGTCGGGCGCCGGGCGCCCGGTGGAAGATGGCAGCGCCGGTCGTGATTTCCTTTTCGCCGTTGAGCCGTCGGCCGGGGGCGGGCGCAACAGGTCCGCCGGCGTGACACCGATACGCGCCGCGATGCTGGCCAGCATCTGTTCGCTGGGGCCCTGCTGGTGGTTCTCGATCCGGCTGATGACAGCCACATCGCGGCTGATCGCCTCCGCCAGCGCGGTCTGCGTCAGCCCCGCGCGCCTGCGCCAGGCGCGGATGTGGTGCGTGCCAGCTGCTGCCGTGCCGGAGTCCGGTGATTTCGGGTTCGTGGTCATGTCAAGACAGAGGATAGACCGATCCTCAAAAAAATCACTTGCATTCATTGCGGGTTATTCCTCAAATTTGAGATGCAATTTTGAGGTCTGTGATGAAACTGTCTGACTGGATCAACGGAAGCGGGATGCGCCGCATCGACGTGGCGGACCACATCGGGCGAACCCCGGCTGTCGTCACCCGTCTCTGCGAGGGCGATGCCCTGACCGCGGCGAACGTGCGTGCCGTCCATGCGCTGACCGGCGGGGCGGTCTGTCCCAACGACCTGTTCGGCCTGCATGGACGTGCCCCGATCTCCGGTGGCGCGGAGCGCAGCGAAGGCGCGGGCGATGGCCTGCAGGTGCTGCCCCTGAACGATGCGGCTGTCACGCCGGGCGGCCCTGAGCTGCCAAGCCTTGTCGATCGTGTCCATGCCGCCCTGACAGGTGCCGGGATTCCCGACCCCACTGTCGTGCATGGCGGCGGCCGCACGGGGCGCGACGGGGAGACCGTTCCGGTTCTGCTGGTGCTTGTCCATGACGGCAGTGTCGGAGACCGGGACCGGGGCGGCAACGCAAATGCGGGGCGGGAAGTTGATGCCGCCGCGCGCCCGGCAGGCACGGCGGATGCCGCGGCGGATATCGCCGGACGGCCGCCGCGCTGGTTCGAACGGATGCTGGGAACAGCCAGGGGATCGTCACGGGAGGATGCGGCATGAGCGGGCAGGAATTCACCGAACAGGACAGGTTCCGGCTGAACCATGCGTGGCGGCGGCTGTTCAAGGCCTATGGCGGTGTCGATGCCGCCGCGATGGCCGTGGGGCGGGACCGGTCGCAGGTCAGCCGCTGGGGATCCCCGCACGAGGTGCCGCAACCGCCGGTGGATGCGGTGGCGATCCTGGAGCGCGAGGTCGGACCCATCGTCACCACCGAACTGGCGTGGCAGGCGCGGCATCTGCTGATCCCGCTGCCGCCGGTGGAGGGGGATTCGGCGTGGCTGAACCATCTGGCGCAGGTGACACAGGATACCGCGCAGGTGGCGGGTGACCTGTCACGGGCGCTGGCCGGGCACGTGGAGAATGGCGTCGCCGGCACAATCACGGCGGATGAATCGCGGACGCTGGGCCTGCGGGCGCGGGCCACCGAGGCGATGGCGCATCTGGCGGCGCTGGAACAGGCGCTGGCGGCGCTGGAGGCAGGGGCGTGAGCGGGGAGTCGGCCCGCCGCCCCTTCACGGCCAGGGAAGATGCCGAAATGCGGCGGATGTGCGGGGTCTCCGCGACGGTCACGGAAATTGCGCAGGAACTGGGCCGGGCACCGTCGTCGGTGCGGGTCCGGCTGGAGAAGCTGGGTCTGGAGGCGCGTCGGAAACGGTGGTCCGAAGGGGGTGGTGCGCGTCGCGCGGCGACGGCGCCGCGGCGGCGGGCGTCAGAGGATGAGGGCAGTGTCGGTCAGCCCTGGAGCGATTTCGAACTGCGCCAGCTGGCGCATTGCATGGACGAGGGCATGAAGCATCAGTCCATCGCCAACAGCCTGGGACGGCGGGCGGGGGAGGTCGGGATCCAGATCGACCGGATCCGGCGCGGCATCGTGGAGGTTCCGGCGGGGCCGGAGCGGTACCGGGGCTGCATCCGCTGCGGCGAGACGTTCTGGTCCACCAGCGCCGGGCATCGGCATTGCGACGGCTGCCGCAGTCATCTGGCCGCCGATACGCAGGTCGATCCCTATTCCGTCGTCACGGTGGATGGCAGGGCCAGCGCGGGGGTGGCGTGATGGCCGCGGTGGCAGACACCGAA
>CAXBNO010000287.1:0-5102 GCA_963976775.1 uncultured Kordiimonadales bacterium | reverse complement strand
TTCGAAACCGCGAAGGCCGCCCATGGTCCGGCCCGCATCCTGGTGAATTGCGCCGGCATCGGCATTGCCGCCAAGACCACGTCGAAGGGTGAACCGCATGCCCTGGACATGTTCCAGCGCGTCATCAGCGTCAACCTGATCGGTACCTTCAACTGCATCCGCATTGCGGCAACGGAGATGGCCGCGCAGGACCCGACGGAGAACGGCGACCGGGGTGTCATCGTCAACACGGCTTCTGTGGCGGCATTCGACGGCCAGATCGGTCAGGCAGCCTATTCCGCGTCCAAGGGCGGTGTTGTCGGCATGACCCTGCCCATCGCACGCGACCTGATGAACGACGGTATCCGCGTCTGCACCATTGCGCCGGGCCTGTTCGGCACACCGATGCTGCAGAGCCTGCCCGACAACGTGAAGGAAGCACTGGCAGCCACGGTGCCGTTTCCGAAGCGTCTCGGCGATCCTTCCGAATACGGCCAGCTCGCCCGCCACATCTGCGAGAACCAGATGCTGAACGGCGAGACCATCCGCCTCGACGGCGCCATCCGCATGGCCCCGCGCTGATCGACGACTCTCAGCCCCGGCCAGAAGGTCGGGGCTGACTTCTTCCGTGCGGCCAGCGGCGGACGCTCAGGCCGCGCGGATCAGATCTGCGGCGCGTTCCGCGATCATGACGGTGGGCGCATTGGTGTTGCCGCCGATCAGGCTGGGCATGACGGACGCATCCACGACTCGCAGGCCCTCGACGCCCCGCACCCGCAGCTCCGGATCCACCACGGCAGTCTCGTCCTTGCCCATGCGGCAACTGCCGACCGGGTGATAGATCGTCTCCGCCTTGCGCCGCACGAAGGCTTCCAGCGCCTCCGGTCCCTGCACATCCGCGCCGGGATGCAATTCGTTCGCCATGTGCTGCGCCAGTGGCGCTGCGGCGAAGACCTGCCGCCCGATCTCCACGCCCCGTATCATCTTCTGCAGGTCGTCCGGGTGATCCAGATAGTTCGGATCGATCAGCGGATCGGCCATCGGGTCGGATGACGCCAGGCCGATATGGCCACGGCTCTTCGGGCGCAGGTCACAGCAATGCAGCGTGACACCGTGGGCATAGATCCGGGTCTTGCCGTGGTCGTCGCTCATCACAGGCAGGAAATGATACTGCAGGTCGGGCAGGGGCTCGTCGGCCTGGCTGCGGGTGAAGATGCCGGCTTCGGCGAAGTTGCTGGTCAGCAGGCCGGTGCGCTGCTTCCGGTATTCGCGGATCGCGCCCGGCAGTCGGCTCAACCCGCGCCAGGTGAACGCGAAGCCGATGTTCGTCGATGTGTGCTGCACCAGAGAGATGTCGAGGTGATCCTGCAGGTTGCGACCGACCTCCGGCGCCTCGTGAACCTGCGCGATGCCATGCTCGGCCAGAACCTGACCCGGCCCGATACCGGACAACAGCAGCAGATGCGGTGAGTGCACCGCCCCGCCTGACAACAGCACCTCCCGCGTGGCACCGATGCTCTCGTCGGCTGTCTGGCCCTCCCGACGGAAATCGATGCCGACAGCGCGACCATTCTCGATACGGACGCGCGTCGCCCGCGCGCCGGTGATGATGCGCAGATTGGGCCGCTGCACACCCTGCAGATAGGCGTGCCAGACACTGTGGCGCTGGCCATCCTTCTGGGTGAGCTGGTAGAGACCGGCACCTTCCTGTCGCGGGCCGTTGAAATCGTCGGTCTCGCCGATCTGGGTCCTGGCCGCAGCCTCGACGAACATGTGCGAAAGCGGGCTGGGGCTGCGCGGGTCCATGACGTTCAGCGGTCCGCCCTGACCATGCAGGTCATCCTGGATGCGTTCGTTGTTCTCCGCCCTGCGGAACAGCGGCAGCACGCTCTCCCAGTCCCAGCCGGGGCAGCCTTCCTCGCTGGCCCAGCGGTCGTAGTCAGCGCGGTGACCGCGAATGTAGACCATGCCGTTGATCGCGCTGGAGCCGCCGAGCGCCTTGCCGCGGGGCCAGAACATGCGGCGGCCATCCAGGTTCGGCTGCGGCTCTGTCTGCAGCAGCCAGTTGGTCTGCTTGTCCTGCATGGTCTTCACCAGTCCGGCGGGCACATTGATCGACCAGTGGTCGCCGGTGGTTCCGGCCTCGACCAGGCATACCGATGTATCGGAGTTCTCGCTCAGGCGGCTGGCAAGCACGCAGCCTGCGGACCCGCCGCCGACAATGATGAAATCGAACTGGTCCATGGCTGACACCTCCCCAAAGCCGCTCTGTCTGGCTTACAACTGGCTGCGGTTCATTACAAACGGGAAGCGACAAGGTGGCGCGCTGGCGCATTCGGTGCCCGTCCACTTGACCGCTACAGGGTGTGCCCCAAGTCTGTCACATGACATTTGGGGAGGACGTGAGATGGTAATTTCGGCGGAAGAGCATCCGAAGAAGTCGGTCGAGGTACATGGCCGCAAGATGAGTTACGTCGAGATGGGGGAGGGTGATCCCATCGTCTTCCTGCACGGCAATCCGACCTCCTCCTACCTCTGGCGCAACGTGATGCCGCATGTGAAGGGCCTGGGGCGCTGCATCGCGCCGGACCTGATCGGCATGGGGGACTCCGAGAAACTGCCGGACTCTGGTCCGGACCGGTACCGGTTCGTGGAGCATCGCCAGTATCTCGATGGTCTGCTGGAGGCGCTGGGGGTCACGCGGAACGCGATCTTCGTCATCCATGACTGGGGTTCGGCACTGGGTTTCGACTGGGCCAACCGGCATCGGGAGGCGATGCAGGGCATCGCCTACATGGAAGGCATCGTGCGACCGGTGCTCTGGGAGGAATGGAACGAGGCCTCACGTCCGGTGTTCGAGGGATTCCGTTCCCCCGCCGGGGAGAAGATGGTGCTGGAGAAGAACATCTTCGTGGAGAAGGTGCTGCCCGGCTCCGTGCTGCGTGGCCTGACCGATGCGGAGATGGCGGTCTATCGCCGTCCGTTTGCCGAGGCGGGGGAGGATCGCCGCCCGACGCTTACCTGGCCGCGCCAGATCCCGATTTCAGGTGAACCGGCGGATGTTGTCGCCATCGTGCAGGACTATTCGGACTGGATGGCCGAGAACGGGATGCCGAAACTGTTCGTGAATGCGGAGCCGGGCGCGATCCTGACCGGCGCTGTCCGTGACTTCTGCCGCGGCTGGAAGAACCAGACGGAAGTCACCGTCAAGGGCAGCCACTTCATCCAGGAGGATTCACCGGACGGGATCGGTGGCGCAATTGCCGACTGGGTTACCGGGATTCGTGGCTGACGAAACGGCAATCGAGGTGAAGGTCAGGCGCTCAGGCGGACCGGCTGGCGAATGACCCGGCTGAGGGGGAAGCGCACGGTGATGATCGTGCCAGCGCCTTCCTCCGACGTGATCACCAGGCTCGCATCATGCAGCTTGGTCAACGCCGCCGTCAGGGGCAGGCCGAGACCGGTGCCCTCGGCGGAGTAGATCAGGCTGTCGCTGGCGATCTGGGTGAAGGGTTCGAAGGCGCGGCTGATGTTGGCTTTCGAAATGCCGATGCCTGTATCGCCAACGGTCATCGCGATGCGTCCGTCTGCCTCCACCTCGATGGTCATCGATACGGTTCCGTTCTCAGGCGTGAACTTGATGCCATTGGTCAGCAGGTTCAGCATGATCTGACTGATCGCCCTTTCGTCGGCGCGCAGCATCGGCAGGTCGGACTGCACGTGCATCATCAGATTGACCTTGCTGTCGCGTGCATTCGAATTGAGCATGCGCTGACAGGTGTCGGCAATCTCGGCCAGATCAACCTCGCAATCGGTCAGGTCGAACTTGTTTGCCTCGATCTTCGACAGGTCAAGAATGTCATTGATCAGGGACAGCAGGTGCTGGCTGGCGTTGTTGATGTCGTTGGCATAGTCGCGATAGCGGTCGTTCTGCATCGGGCCGAACATTTCGGTGCGAATGATGTCGGAAAAGCCGATGATGGCGTTCAGGGGTGTGCGCAGTTCATGGCTCATGTTGGCAAGGAACTGCGATTTCGAGGCGTTGGCCAGTTCCGCCTGGGTCAGCGCCTCGCGAAGCCGGGAACCGGTCTTTTCGTGGCCTGCGACCTCGTCCGAAAACTTGCGCAGGACAAGGTTGTACTGCGAGGCGATTTCACCGGCTTCCGTGAAAGGCTCCACATGGACCGGGCGGCTGAAGTCTCCGGACCTGCGATGAACCTCCATTGCGGATACCAGATCGACCAGCGAGGTGCTGGCACCGTGCTCCGAAGTATTCAGCCCCACATCCTCATGCGCCTGCGCGACGCGCAGGGGCATGATGCGGTTGACCAGCAGCAGCAGGGGCCAGGTGATGCCGAAACCGACAAGCCCGGCGCAGAGGACACCCAGTGCCTGCACACCCAGTTGATCCAGACGGTCGAGGCCGGTGCCAAGTCGCGCGGGATCTCCCAGCAGGGCGACGGCGAGTGTTCCCCAGATGCCCGCGAACAGGTGTGAGGGAACGGCGTTCACCACATCATCGATCTTCAGGCGCGCCAGCAGCCATGCACCGCCGAGACCGACCAGACCGCCGATCGCGCCGATCAGGATCGCCGACGGACCGGTCGTGGCGTGGGCACTGGCCGTGATCGCCACAAGCCCGGATATGGCACCGGTCGCAGCCGGAACTGCAGCGGGACGTCCATCGCGGACCCAAGTATATCCCAGGACCGCAAGGCTGCCCGAAACGCCGGCAAGCATCGTGTTGAGCAGAATTCCCGGAACATTGCCGTTCAGCGCCAGTTCACTGCCGCCATTGAAACCGAACCAGCCGATCCAGAGCAGGAAGATGCCGAGGATCGCCGTGGAGGGATTGTGGGGTTCGATGGGGCGCCCGTTCTCGCCGAAGCGGCCAAGGCGCGGCCCGATGACGATGATCGCGGCGAGTGCGACCCAGCCCCCGATGCCGTGCACCACGGTGGACCCGGCAAAGTCCACGAAACCCATGGCTTCCAGCCAACCCGCCTGCGGCAGGTTCAGACCACCCCAGGCCCAGTGGCCGAACAGGGGATAGATCAGAACGCTGACAAGTCCGGCGATGATGAAATAGCCGCGGAAGCTCATCCGCTCCGCCACCGCGCCGG
>CAXBNO010000286.1:0-5134 GCA_963976775.1 uncultured Kordiimonadales bacterium | reverse complement strand
CCGACCTGCATGAACGAAAGGAGCGCAGCATCACCCTGCCCAATGACCTCGGCGCGATACAGCGCCACCTGGAATCCCACGCCCGCATCGCGCGCGGAGGGGCGAATTGAGCGCGGGCGTGCTGCACACCCTGCCCAGCGGTCTGCGGGTTGCGGTTGCCCCGATGCCTGGCGTCGAGACCGTCTCCGTCGGGGTCTGGGTCGATGTCGGCGGTCGCCATGAACGCGTCCACGAGAACGGTCTGGCGCATATGCTGGAGCACATGGCCTTCAAGGGAACCGCGCGCCGCTCCGCCCTGCGCATCGCGGAGGAAATCGAGGATGTGGGTGGCTATCTGAATGCCTACACCAGTCGCGAACAGACCGCCTATTACGCCCGCGTCATGCGCGACGACACCGATCTGGCCATCGAGCTGATTGCCGACATCCTGCTGCAGTCGACCTTCCCCGAGGATGAGCTGGCGCGGGAGCGGGAGGTGGTGCGCCAGGAGATCGCGCAGGTCAATGATACCCCCGATGACCTGATCTTCGATCATCTGCAGGCGGCGGCCTATCCCGACCAGCCCGTTGGCCGGTCGATCCTGGGCCTGCCGGAACGGGTCTCGACCTTTGCCCGCAGCGACCTGCAGGGGTTCCTGGGGCGCGGCTACGGGGCGGAGCGCATGGTGGTTGCCGCTGCCGGTGCGGTCGATCCGGACGCGTTCCTGAAAGCCATCGAGAAGCTGTTTGCCGATGTCGGCACCGTTACCGATGACACGCCGGAACCGGCGATCTGGCAGGGCGGGGCCATCATCGACAGGCGGACCCTGGAGCAGACCCACCTGGCGCTGGGCTTCGATGGGGTGACGATCCACGACCCTGATTTCATCGCCGCGCAGGTGGTGTCGAACGTGCTCGGCGGCGGCATGTCCTCGCGGTTGTTTCAGGAGGTGCGGGAGAAGCGCGGCCTGGCCTATTCGGTGTTCAGCTTTGCCGGGGCCATGGCCGATGGCGGCATGGTCGGTGTCTATGCCGCCTCTGCGCCGGAAAGCGTCGCCGAACTGGGACCGGTGCTG
The DNA here is from genome assembly GCA_963976775.1 of uncultured Kordiimonadales bacterium. Lineage (GTDB taxonomy): Bacteria > Pseudomonadota > Alphaproteobacteria > Minwuiales > Minwuiaceae > Minwuia. The sequence goes on along the minus strand of CAXBNO010000286.1, from coordinate 4,080 downwards.
GCCGGAGAGATCCGCAGGCTGGTGGAAGACACCAACGAAGTGGAGACAGCCCGTGCCCGCGCGCAGATGAAGGCCGGACTGGTGATGTCGCTGGAAAGCTCCTCCGCCCGGCTGGAACAGATTGCGCGCCAGGTGCTGGTGCATGGTCGGCCGCTGGAGACCGCCGACCTGCTGACCCGGGTGGACGAGGTGGATGTCGCCACCTGCCGCCGGGTGGCGGAGAAACTGTTCGGTGCGGGCAAGCCCATGGCCATCGCGGCAGTGGGCGAAACGGAACAGCTTGCGTCACCGGAGGCCTTCGCCGCAAACTTCATTTAGTGGAAGTTCAGGGCCACTGCGCCGGCCCGCTCCCCCACCCGACCACCCATCAGGATACTCGCGTGGGTGGTCGGGTGGGGGAGCGGGCCGGCGCAGACCATCTCGGCAAGGGACCAACCGGAGGGCACATGTTCGCGAGCATGGCGACGGATGATGCCCGGCCCCTGTTGCGGGGCCGCCGTATCTACCTGCGTCCGCCCCTGGCGCATGACTGGCGGGCGTGGGCGGAGTTGCGCGCGGGCAGCCGCGCGTTCCTGGAGCCGTGGGAACCGACCTGGCCGGCCGATGCCCTGTCGCGCTTTTCCTATCGCCGCCGCCTGCGCCTGTTTCAGCGCGATGCCCGTGCCGACATGGCCTATTCCTTTCTGGTCTTCCGCAATGGCGATGACGCGCTGCTGGGGGGTATCACCCTGTCGAACGTCCGCCGCGGCGTGACCCAGGCGGCCTCCGCCGGGTACTGGATGGGCCAGCCCCATGCCCGGCAGGGCTACATGGCCGCCGCGATCACGCTGGTCTGCGACTGGTCGTTCGGTGAGTTGGGCCTGCACCGGGTGGAGGCCGCCTGCCTGCCGGAGAACCTTCCCTCCGCCACCCTGCTGCGCAAGTGCGGCTTCACGGAGGAAGGCTATGCGCGCAAGTATCTCCGCATTGCCGGATTCTGGCGCGACCACCTGTTGTTCGCGGTGCTGGAGGCGGATGCAAGGCCACGCTTCGACTGAATCTCTCCATCTGATGATGGAACTGGCACCGCCCGTTCACCCTGGCCGGTCCTGAAGCACTGCGGTGATATTGCCGCGCACATGGCCTCTCCAGGCGTAATGGATATGCCACGCAGTGCGCGAGTCATGCGCCCCGTTCACATCCGCAGCGTTTCACGCATAGGCGTATCGCAGGCGCGAGTATTGCAGAATGTGTAATACTGGAATACCTACTAGATTGATCCATCAAATGATGGAATCGGCACCGGCCCACTCCCCCACCCGGCCACCCACGAGAGTATCCTTATGGGTGGCCGGGTGGGGGAGTGGGCCGGTGATGCGATCAAACATTGGAGCGCTCTAGCCGAGCGACGGATGATTGTCTGCAGCCAAGAGGACTGTGAACCGGTTGGAATCGCACACTGTCAGCAACGAGGACCTGAGGCTTGTCGCTCTTCGCCGACTGGACCTTCTGAACGATGATGCCGACGCTGACCTTGATTTTCTCGTGACCTGCCTGACCCAGAGGCTTGGATTTCCGGTCGGCTATGTTTCCCTGATCGATGAACGCTTTCAGTGGTTCAAGGCGATTCACGGTCTTGAGGTCAGTCGCGCACCGCGCGAGGCGGCCATCTGTGACCATACGATCCGCGATGATGTTCCGCTGGTCGTCGGAAATACCTTGCAGGACCCGCGCTTCGACACCAATCCGTTCGTCATCGGTCCACCGAATCTGCGCGCCTATGCGGGCGCGCCGGTCAGGACCATCGACGGTTTTCGTATCGGAACTGTTTGTGTTGCCGACTTCCAGCCTAGGACATTCCGGGACGCCGACACGGCAATTCTCTGCCGCTTCGCGAGTCTGGTGGAGCGCCTGATCTCCCGGATTCCGGAGGCCGGGGGGAAAGCCGGGTCCGCGTCTCGCGCAGACGGGGTGCCACCCGGGCATGAAGGGACGGCCGATCAGATCAGACGGCTGGAAAGGACCCTGTCCGCCGGTCACTGGGAACTGGATATGGCAAGGAGCACGTTCAGGCTGAGTCCGGGCGCGCTTGATCTGCATCGGTTGCCCGGATCCCTGTCCCGGACCTTCCGGTCGGTCGCGGCGCGTTATCCGGTGAGTGAACGCAGGCGCATCGCCGATGCGCTGCGTCTTGCCCGTGATGTCGGACGCCCCTTTGACATGAAGTCCTTCTTCATCGATGCGGTGGGATTGCCCCGTCAGGTGCGCGTGCGCGGGGAGAGGGTCTCCGGGGAGGCAGGGTCGGCACGCCTCGCGGGGGTGGTCCATGATGTCTCGGGGGCGCACGAGACCGAGATCCGCCTGACCAGTGCCATCAATGCCGATCCGATCACGCGGGTGAGCAACAGCCAGGCGTTCGAGCGGAATCTGGCCGACCGCATTGCAGGCGCGCCGAATGAGCCATTCGCCCTGATTTCCGTTGGTATCCCGGATATCGTGACTGTTCGCCAGTCCCATGGGCTGTCACAGATGGACTCGATGCTGCGGGATGTGGCGGCCGTGCTGCGTACCGACCTGCAGGACGGTGAAACGCTGGGGCGGACGTCCTACGAGGCCTTTTCGATCCTGACGGGAAAAGGAGTCTCGGTGGACAGTATCCGACAGCGATGTCGGCGTCTGCTGACCCGGCTGAACGTTGAAGTCGCGGTATTGCAGCGGCGTCTGGACATCAATCCGGAGTGTTCCGTCGCGATCTACCCCAGGGACGGAGCAACGGTCGACAGGCTGCTTCGATCAGCCGATCTGGCGCTGCGGGTGTCCTATGATGACCCGCATACGGATGTGGTGTTCTTCGATCCGCTGATACGCGACCGTTTCGAGATTCGGGAGAATGCCACCGACTTCCTGCAGTCGGCGGTCGATGAACAGCGGATCCTGCCACTCTACCAGCCGATTGTCCGCCTGTCCGACGGACATGTTTCCGGATTCGAGGCCCTGGTCAGGGTGAGACTGCCGGATGGTACCCTGTCTGATCCGCCGCAGTTCTGGCCAGCCCTGATGGATGCGAGCATGTCACGCAAGGTCGGTTTCATCATGCGTGATGCGGTGATCAGTCAGATGCAGCAATGGCGCGACATGTACGGGCTGACGCCATGCATCTCCCTGAACGCGGCCTGGTCGGATCTGTCGAACGGCGGCATGCACGCTGATCTGATCGGGATGCTGGCTGCCCGGAACCTTGCGCCGGAGCAGTTGAAGATCGAGGTCACGGAAACTGTCATGCTCTCCGAGCCCGCGACCAGTGTCGACGCCAACCTGAAGTCACTTCGCGCCCAGGGCGTGAGGATATCACTCGACGATTTCGGAACCGGCTATGGTTCCCTGATCAGCCTGCTCTCCCTGCCGACCGATGAGGTCAAGATCGACCGGAACTTTGTCGGGACCGTGATGGAGCGGGCCGCGAGCCGCGCGATCACCGGTTCGATCATCGAACTCGCGGCGAAGATGGGTATCACGACGGTTTCGGAAGGCATCGAGACAGCGGCGCAGCTTGCCTTCGTCCGGGAACGCGGTTCGACACACGGCCAGGGCTTTCTGCTTGGTCCGCCGATGCCCCATGGCGAGGCCGCGGCGCTGCTGCGGAAGGGCCATGTCGATCTCGACGCCCATAGTGATCTTTCCCCTTCGGCCAAAGGCCTCTAGAACAGGCATCAGGACAGGAAACACTCCGGGGGGAGATCGCCGCAGATGCCGGTGCTTAAATCCGAGATCAACACGCGCTCCGACGCGTTCAAGGCCAACACGGCGCATTGGCGCGACGAGATTGCGCGCCTGAAGGACCGGGTGGCGGAAATCAAGCAGGGCGGCGGGGAGCGATCCCGCAAGCGCCATCTGGAACGCGGCAAGATGCTGCCGCGCGAACGCATCCGGGCACTGGTCGATCCCGGCGCGCCGTTCCTGGAACTGAACCAGCTTGCTGCCTGGGGCCAATATGACGGGGAGGTGCCATCGGGCGGCATCATCACCGGCATCGGGCGGGTCTCGGGCCGCGAATGCATCATCATCTGCAACGATGCAACGGTGAAGGGCGGCACCTATTAC
>CAXBNO010000285.1:0-5136 GCA_963976775.1 uncultured Kordiimonadales bacterium | reverse complement strand
GCAATTGGAAGACTTCTCTCATAGAGACCGACCGCCCCGGCCAGCTCGCCCTCGCGTTCCTCCATATCCCCGAGCTTCTCAAGACTGACCGACAGGTCGCGCTGTGCCTCCGCTGACCCCGGATTGGACGCCGCAAGCCGCTCCGCAACCTCCAGAGACCGTCCGTAGGTCGCGCGGGCCGCAGCCAGATCACCCGCCTGAACCTCCACGTCCCCCAGCTTGATCAGACTGACAGACAGGTCGCGCTGTGCCTGGGCCGATCCCGGATTGGAAGCCGCAAGCCGCTCAGCAACCTCCAGAGACCGACCGTAGGCAAGCCGCGCAGCGCGGATATTCCCAGCCTCCAGATGAAGCAGGCCCAGTTCGTTTCCTGTGATGGACGACTCCCGTTCGCTGGATGCGACGCGCTGCATGGCAGCGGCGAGTTCCAGCGCACCCGACAGGTCGCCCGCGATCCGCCTTTGCCGTGCCAGCAGGACAACCGTCGAGAAATCAACCGGCTGCAGGCGAAAGGCTTCTTCGTAGGCGTACAGGGCGCGCGCGGTGTCGAAACCGGCGACGAGGTCACCGATGCGGCGCCACTTGGCGGCACCTTCGGCTGTGGCCGCCCGCGCCTCCTGTTCCAGTCTGGTGACAGCACTGTCGACGTTGCCGTCGTCCGATGCGAGTTCGGCGGCGGCGGCGCGGGCGTCGAGATTCGGGTCGGCGACGAGGTCCTCCACTGCCTGATTGCGACGCTCCCGTTCTTCGCCATTGCGTTGGGTGCCGTCCCCGTTCCGCGCCTGGTTCGCCTTGATCCGATCCAGTCGTGCCAGGATTTCCTCCGCTTGCGAGGCACTTGCGCCCGGATCAGGAGCAACCACCAACGTCCTGATGGTCTCCGCCGGATCGGCGGCCAACTGAACCAGAAATCGCTGCCCTTGTGCCGTGCTCTTGACCAGTTCAGCGCCCTGATTGACAAGGAACAGCAAGACCAGAACAGCTACGAAAACCCGAAGCCAAGGCGGCGAATTTCTGACGGGCGCCCTGAGGCCATCGGGCAGTTGCCTGTTCCTGAAACCATCGTTTGGCTCTGCGACCGTCTTGTCCGTTCCGTCCGCCATTCACCCTGCCCGCAAGTGGTGCCCTGCCCCTAGCCTACAACCGAATCCCCGCGCAGTACCATCCGCGTGGTGAGCAGCCGCGCACCGGCGATGCCGCGCAGGCGGTGGCCCGTGGGGCGGAAGCCGACGCGGGCGAAGACGGGGCGGGAGAGGCGGCTGGCGTCGGTGGTGAAGTTGGTGGTGCCGTGGCTGCGGGCGTGGTCCAGGGCGTGGGCCAGCAGGCGGCTGGCGATGCCGCAGCGGGTGGCCGCCGGATCGGTGAACAGCATGCGGACGTGGCCGTCCTGCATCACCTCCGCGAAGCCCAGCACGATTTCCCCGCCCTGCCCGTGCCTGCCGCCCTGCCCCGCACCCCGGTACCGCTGTCGCGTCTCCGCGCCGCCCGGCACGGTCGCGACGAAGGTCCAGGTGGGCAGCATGCGATCACGGAAGAAGCGCTTCGACAGGCGCGGCGCGGCCCAGGCGAGCAGGGCCTTGCGCGGATAGGCACGGATCGCGCCGATGCGCACGGCGCGCCCGTAGAGGGCCGCAACCGCGGTGACATCATCGGCACGGAACCGCCTGATATTCATGGGTATTCTGGTCATTGCGAAACCGGTTCAGGGATGAAGCGGTCACCACAATAACAAGGCCCCGCCGGTTTGGGGATATCGGCGGGGCCCTGTCCAGGCACGTAGGCCTGTCGGTGGTGCTGCCCATCTGTCTTGCCTGAATGGCGGGCCTTCCAGGTTTCACGACGTCGCAACCGGCGGGAAAGATATGTGACCGGTCGGGGCATGTGCCCAGTGGATCGGGCCTTGGGCAGTCATGTTACCGTATGTACGGCTGGCCGGTGATTTCTCCGGCCTGTTCGCGCCCTGCCGACCCTCTCGGGTCCGGCAGCAGACGCTCTGTTTCGACCAATGGTGTCTGCTGGCCCGTGAGGACCTGACACCGGATGTTCAGCAGGTCATTGCCTGGTTCGGTGGCGTCATTTTTGTAGCCTCCGCTTCACGTGGTTTACGCTGCGTAATGTAACATGATCCGCAGCCCGCCGACAGTGCTTTCGTGCAGGGGTCTCCGTGAAGCGGCGGCAAGGCTTGAAACCGGCGCGGGCAGCCGCTATAAGCCGCGCTTCACCGGTCTTCCGGCAGGGCATGCCGCGTTGACCGTTCAGCAGATGGGGGCTCCGTCCCGCATCATCCATCGAGAGAGGAAGCAAATGCCCAAGATGAAGACGAAGAGCGGCGCCAAGAAGCGGTTCCGCCTTACTGCCACCGGCAAGGTGCGCATGCAGCAGGCGGGCAAGCGCCACGGCATGATCAAACGCACCCAGAAACAGATCCGCAACCAGCGCGGCACGACCATCATGGCCGACTGCGATGCGAAGATCGTCAAGCAATACATGCCTTACGGCTGACCTGAAGGAGACGCAGAGAAATGGCACGTGTAAAGCGTGGCGTCGTCAGCAGGGCGCGCCACAAGGAAGTCATGAAGCAGGCCAAGGGTTTCCGCGGTCGCAGCAACAACACCATCCGCATGGCCCGCGAGCGGGTCGAGAAGTCACTGCAGTACGCCTATCGCGACCGGCGGGTGAAAAAGCGGAATTTCCGCGCCCTCTGGATCCAGCGCATCAACGCCGGCGTGCGCGAGCACGGCATGACCTATGGCGTCTTTATCGACGGCCTGAAGCATGCAGGCATCGAAGTTGACCGCAAGGTTATGGCCGACATCGCCGTGCGCGATCCTGCCGCCTTCAAGGTTCTGGTCGATCAGGCCCGGACCGCCCGCGAGGCGAAGTACGCCGCCGAGCAAGCGACCGGCGGCTGACGCCTCGACTGATCTGGTGGAACATGCCCGTACCTGAAAGCGGTTCGGGCCTGTTCCCGCCGGACCCACAGCGAGCAGCGTTGAACAATGGATATCGAAAAGCTTGAGGCCGACCTGATCGGTCAGATCACGGACGCCGCAAACCTTGGCGATCTGGAGGCGGCACGTGTCGCCACCCTGGGGAAGAAGAGCCGTCTGAGCGAGGTCATGCGTGGCCTGGGCAAGATGGACCCCGCCGAGCGTCAGCAGGTCGCCCCGCGCCTGAACGCGCTGAAGAATGCCCTCAACCAGGCCATCGACGACCGCCGCAGCGCCCTGAAGCGCGCGGAGCTGGAAGTGCGCCTCGCCGCGGAGCAGGTGGACATCACCCTCCCCGCCCGGCCCGAAGTGACGGGTCGCATCCACCCGGTCAGCCAGGTAGTGGACGAGATCACCGAGATATTCGCCGACATGGGCTTCGCCATCGCCGAAGGCCCGGACATCGAGGATGATTTCCACAACTTCACCGCCCTGAACTTCCCCCCGGCCCACCCGGCGCGGGACATGCACGACACCTTCTTCTTCAATCCGAAGGAAGACGGGGAGCGGATGCTGCTGCGGACGCATACCTCCTCGGTGCAGATACGCACCATGGAGACGCAGGACCCGCCACACCGCATCGTCATTCCTGGCCGCACCTACCGGTCCGACTCCGACATGACCCATACCCCGATGTTCCACCAGATCGAGGGACTGGTCATCGACCGGAACCTGCACATGGGGCATCTGAAGGGCACGCTGGAGGCCTTCAGCCGCGCCTTCTTCGAACTGGACGAGGTGCGGATGCGCTTTCGCCCCAGCTATTTCCCCTTCACGGAACCGTCCGCCGAGGTCGATATCGGCTGTTCCTTCGACAAGGGCCAGATCCGCATCGGTGAAGGCACCGACTGGCTGGAAATCCTGGGCTGCGGCATGGTGCATCCCAACGTGCTGCGCGCCTGCGGGCTGGATCCGGAGGAATGGCAGGGCTTTGCCTGGGGCATGGGCATCGACCGGATCGCGATGCTGAAGTACGGCATCCCCGACCTGCGCGCCTTCTTCGATTCCGATGTCCGCTGGCTGCGCCACTACGGTTTCCAGCCGACGGACGTGCCATCGCTGGGCGGGGGGCTGAGCCGATGAAACTCACCCTTGGCTGGCTGAAGGATCATCTGGAGACGGATGCGACCCTGGAGCAGGTGCTGGAGAAGCTGACCGCTGTCGGGCTGGAGGTGGAGAGCGTCACCGACCGTGCCGCCGAGCTGGCCGACTATACCGTGGCCCATGTCGTGGAGGCCGTGCCGCATCCGGATGCCGACCGGCTGCGCGTCTGCAAGGTCGACACCGGCAGTGGCATCGAGCAGGTGGTCTGCGGCGCACCCAACGCGCGAACGGGCATGAAGGGCGTCTTCGCCCGCTCCGGCCTGACCATTCCCGGCACCGGGCTGACCCTGAAACCGACGAAGATCCGCGGTGTCGAATCCAACGGCATGCTGGTGTCCGAGCGGGAGATGGGGCTGTCGAACGAACATGACGGCATCATCGAACTGGCTGCCGACGCGCCCGTCGGCGTGCCGTTCGCCGGTGTCGTCGGGCTGGACGATCCGGTGATCGAGGTGGCAATCACGCCGAACCGCCAGGAATGCCTCGGCATCCACGGCATTGCCCGCGACCTGGCCGCCGCCGGTCTCGGCACGCTGAAGCCGTTCAACCGCGATCCAGTGGGTGGGGCCTTCCCCTCCCCCATCGGCGTGCGCTTCACCTTCGACGATCCGGCGACGGCAGATGCCTGCCCGGTGTTCCACGGCTGCTACGTCCGTGGTGTGAAGAATGGCCCGAGCCCGGAATGGATGCAGCGACGCCTGAAGGCCATTGGCCTGCGTCCGATCTCGACGCTGGTCGATATCACCAACTTCGTCACCTACGATCTTGGCCGGCCGCTGCATGTCTTCGATGCCGACAAGGTTCAGGGCGACATTCAGGTCCGTCTGGCGCGCGTCGGCGAGTCCTTCGTCGCGCTGGACGACAGGACCTACGAGATGGCGGGCGGCGAATGCGTCATCGCCGATGACTCCGGCGCCCATGGATTGGGTGGCGTGATGGGTGGCGCGGCGAACGGCTGCACGGCGGAGACGGTGAACGTCTTCATCGAAAGCGCCTGGTTCGACCCCGGGCGCACGGCCCAGACCGGGCGGCGCCACGGCAT
>CAXBNO010000284.1:0-5161 GCA_963976775.1 uncultured Kordiimonadales bacterium | reverse complement strand
TTGCCATTGTCGGGCCAGCTGTTCAGCGGCGCGAAACGCTGCGAGCCTGAGCCCGCTCCGCCACGCCCGTCACTGATCCGATAGGTGCCGGCACTGTGCCAGGCCATACGGATGAACAGGCCACCATAGTGACCATAATCCGCCGGCCACCATTCCTGGGAGTCGGTCATCAGCGCATGCAGATCCTGCTTCAGGGCCTCCAGATCCAGTTCCGAGAACGCCTTTGCATAGTCAAAATCCTTCCCCAGCGGGTCGGAACGTTCCGAATGCTGGTGCAGGATTCGCAGGTTGAGCTGGTTCGGCCACCAGTCGCGGTTGGTCGTCCCACCGGAGACGCCGCTGGTGTTCGCCCCGTGCATGACAGGGCATCCGCCTGATTGCGGTTTTGCTGTATCAGCCATCGTTCGCTCCCATTCTGGATTCCGATCACGCGACAGCCGCGCCGGGCAGCCGCGCATTTGCTTTCACCATCGAAATATATCAGCACGAACCCATTAGAGGAAATTGCATATCTTGATCACTATGATAATTATTTCTGATGATGAATCTGACCCTGAAGCAATTGCGCTACTTCGATGCCCTGGCCCGGCATGGCCATTTCGGTCGGGCGGCGGAAGCCTGCGCCATCTCCCAGCCGGCCCTTTCGATGCAGATCAAGGAGTTGGAGCAGACGCTCGGCACGGTGCTGGTCGAACGCGGCGCACGACAGATCCGGCTCACCCGATTCGGAGAGGAGACTGCGCAGCGGGTCACGGGTATCCTGCGCGCGGTCGATGAACTCGGCGACATGGCGCGCGCATCGCGGGACCGGCTCGTCGGGCGCTTGCGTGTCGGCATCATCCCGACGATCGCCCCCTATCTGCTGCCGATGATCGTGGAGACCCTGTCGGGCATACACCCGCAACTCGATCTGCTGATTCGCGAGACCCTGACGCCGACACTCATTCAGGAACTGCGCGAAGGTCAGCTCGACACCGCCATTGTCGCACTGCCCGTCTCCGAACCCGCTCTGACGGAGGCGGCCCTGTTCGAGGAGAAATTCCTGCTCGTCAGACCGGAGGCGGATGCGGACACCCCCGTTCCCGACAGCGACAGGTTGCGGGAGATGCGTCTGCTGTTGCTGGAGGAGGGCCATTGCTTCCGGGACCAGGCCCTTTCGTTCTGCAAGCTCGCTGCCTCGGCACCACGGGATACCCTGGACGCCAGTTCGCTCTCGACCCTGGTCCGGATGGTCAGCGCGGGCTTCGGGGTGACGCTGATACCGGAGATGGCGATGCCCGTCGAAACCCGCTCAGCCGCCGTCTCCGTGGCCCGCTTTCCCGATCCCCAGCCCGCGCGGACTGTCGGGATGATCTGGCGGCGCACAAGTCCGCTGGCCGAACAACTGAAGGGGATCGCGGAGATCATCCGCAACAGTCCGGGCGTTTCAGCCGTCGCGCCCGACTGAATCGATCTGCCCCGCCACAAGCACGGTGGAGGCATCGGTCTCTTCCGTATCAAGCATCGCGGCGACCCGCTCCAGCGAGGAGACAAGCTGTGCCTGCTCCCAGTCCGCGAGTCTCCGGAAGGCCCTGACAAAGCGTTGCTGCTGCGCGTCGGGTGCCTGTCGCAGGCAGTGCCGACCCTTGTCCGTGATCATGACATGGGTCTGGCGACGGTCGACCTCGGAGGGCTGGCGTCTGACCAGTTGCTGCGCCACCAGCTTGTCGACCAGGGAAGTCACCGTGGCCTGCCCCACCCGCATCTGCCAGGCGAGCGCCTTCGGGGTCACGCCATCGCGCTGCTCCACGATCTGCAGCACGCGCAACTGGGCCGGCGTCACCCCCGCCGACTGGGCCAGTTCACGCGAGAAGGCCTCCGTGGCACGCAGGATGCGACGCAGCGCAATCAGGCTGTCGTCTATCCTGTCATGAGGCACTTCATTCATTACGCGAAAATGGCGAATACGGAGTTTTATTTCAACTGACGAAATGAACCCGGACAGAAATCGGGATTTTCGACGATTTCACCTGCAGGAAGATCTGGTGCCACACAGCGACAACCATCGCGCCATGGTGCCGCATGTTGTGCCGGATCCGGAATAATGCCGCCGCAACGGTTGATATCCTGATCCAATCATTATATTTCGATAGTCGAAGTAACTTGGAGTTCCAGACAATGTCCATGACCCGCGACCACGAACCGAAATCCATCGACGATCCGCGCATGCCCGAACTGCGCAAGCCCGTGGCAACGGATGGGCCGGCGATCTGGGCCCTGGTCAAGGAATGCGCGCCGCTGGACGAGAACTCGATGTACTGCAACCTCATCCAGGCGGAACATTTCCGCGACACCTGTGTCGTGGCCGATCTCGACGGAGACATCGTCGGCTGGATCTCCGGCCACATGATCCCGAACGATGATGCCTTCTTTGTCTGGCAGGTGGCTGTCAGCCCGCGGGCCAGAGGTCTCGGGCTGGGCAAGAAGATGCTGATGCACCTTCTGCAGCGCGATGCCTGTGCCGATGCGGCAGAACTCAGGACCACGATCACCGAAGACAACGATGCCTCCTGGGCGCTGTTCAGAAGCCTGGCCAGGACCGCAGGCGGCGAGATCGAGGATGAGCCTCACTTCAAGGAAGACATACATTTCGAAGGGCAGCAGGACACCGAGCATCTGGTGACGATCACCCTGCCGGGAGAAGTCACTCTCGAACGAGCGGCCTGACCCGCCCCCTCACCCGTTTCCGACATCCAGAAAGGATCAACCCATGCCCAATGACATGGACCAGACGACTGATGTCTTTTCGCGCCGCGAAAGCGAAGCGCGTTCCTATTGCCGCGCCATTCCCGCCCTCTTCACGAAGGCGAGCGGGTCGGAACTGTTCGACGCGGACGGCAACCGCTACATCGACTTCCTGGCCGGTTGTTCGTCGCTGAACTATGGCCATAACGACCCGGACATGAAGGAAGCCCTGATCGCGCACATCACCGGCGACGGGGTGGCCCAGGGCCTGGATCTGCACACCGACGCGAAACAGTCCTTCCTGTCGGATTTCGACAAGTACATCCTGACGCCGCGTAGCATGGATCACCGTGTCATGTTCACCGGTCCCACCGGGGCAAACGCGGTGGAGGCCGCGATGAAGATCGCCCGCAAGTCCACGGGGCGGACCAACATCATCGCCTTCACCAACGGATTCCATGGCGTGACCATGGGGGCGCTGGCGGCCACCGGCAACGGCTACCATCGCGGCGGGGCCGCTATGGACACGTCCGGTGTGACCCGCCTGCCCTACGAGGACTATGCGGAAGGTGTCGACAGCGCCGCACTGCTGGAACAGATGCTGGCCGATCCGTCGGGCGGCGTCGATGCCCCGGCAGCGATCATGCTGGAAACCGTGCAGGGCGAAGGCGGCCTCAACGCTGCCTCCGACGACTGGCTGCGCCGCATCGAACGGATCGCCCGCGATCACGGCGCGCTGCTGATCATCGATGACATCCAGGCGGGCTGCGGTCGCAGCGGCCAGTTCTTCTCCTTTGAGCGGGCAGGCCTGAAACCCGATCTGGTGACGATGGCCAAGTCCATTTCCGGCTTCGGCCTGCCGATGGCGCTGGTTCTGGTCAGGCCGGAGCATGACGTCTTCGGCCCCGCCGAGCACAACGGCACGTTCCGCGGCAACACCCATGCCTTTGTCACGGCGGCTGCGGCGATCAGGAAATTCTGGGCCGACGACCGCTTCGAGCGGGAACTGGAACTGAAATCCGAGCGGCTGACCCGGCACCTGCAGAAGATCGCCGACCTGGTGCCTGGTTCCCGCATCAAGGGCCGGGGCATGATGAAGGGCGTCGATGTCGGATCGGGCGAACTGGCGGGGGCGATCTGTGCCCGCGCGTTCGAACTCGGCCTGATCGTGGAGACCTCGGGGTCCCACGACGAGGTGGTGAAGATCCTCGCGCCCCTGACAACACCCGAGAAACTGTTCGATGAGGGATTCGCGATGCTCGCCCGGGCGGCGCGCGACGTCACCGAAGGCATGCGCACGGCAGCGGAGTAACAGACATGATTGTTCGCGATCTCGAGAAACTGCGGAACACCGACCGCGACGTGGCCGACGCCGACTGGACGTCGGTGCGGATGCTGCTGGCCGACGACGCGATGGGATTCTCCTTCCACATCACGACGCTGAAGGCCGGTTCGGAACATACGTTCCACTACAAGCATCACTTCGAAAGCGTCTACTGCATCCAGGGCCGGGGATCGATCACCGACCTGGGCACGGGTGAGACACATCAGATCCGTCCGGGCGTGATGTATGCGCTGAACCTGCACGATCACCACACCCTGCGCGCGGAGGAGGAACTGGTGATGGCGTGCTGTTTCAACCCGCCTGTCACCGGCAACGAGGTCCACCGTGAAGACGGCTCCTATGCACCTGCCGAAGAGGCAGCAGAGTAGCAAATGACTCATACAGTCGAGAAGATCGGCGGTGCCTCCATGGCACGGGTCAACGAACTGCGTGACACGCTGTTCATGAAAGGCGACGGCGACCCCTACGGTCGCATCTTCGTCGTCTCGGCCTTTGGCGGCATCACCAACCTGTTGCTGGAACACAAGAAGTCCGGTGAACCGGGTGTCTATGCACAGTTCGCGAATGCCGACAATGACCACGGCTGGCACGATGCGATGGACCGTGTCGTGGCGGCCATGGTCGCCGCCCCCCAGAACGTTCTGGACCATTCCGCCGACGTGGAACGGGCCGACGCCTTCGTGCGTTACCGGACAGAGGGGGCACGCAACTGCCTGGTCGATCTGCACAGGCTGTGCGGCTATGGCCATTTCCGGCTGTCGGAGCACATGCTGCAGATCCGGGAATTGCTCTCGGGACTGGGCGAAGCGCACTCTGCCTTCGTCACCACGCTGATGCTGCAGCGGGCCGGTCTGAACGCCCGCTGCGTCGACCTGTCGGGATGGCGCGACGACGCCGACGTGACACTGGATGAACGCATCAACAACGCCATGGCGCGGGTCGATCCTTCGACCGAGATGCCCATCGTCACCGGTTACGCGCAATGCCGCGAAGGCCTGATGCGCGAGTTCGACCGCGGTTACTCGGAGGTTACCTTCTCCCGGCTCGCCGCGCTGACCGGCGCGCAGGAGGCGACGATCCACAAGGAATTCC
>CAXBNO010000283.1:0-5161 GCA_963976775.1 uncultured Kordiimonadales bacterium | reverse complement strand
CGAATCCCGTGGTTGTGCAGGCTCCGAGGGTGACCAGCAGGGCGGCGGTGACGATCCATACCCCCAGGTGCTGTCGAACAATGCGGCTCATCATGATCTTTCCTCAAGTCTGTCTGGGCCACCCGCGTGGTGGCTGCCGTGGCGGTGGAGGGCTGTCCGTGCCGCCGATGACAGGGAGATGGGGTGCCCAAATAGCAAATCAACATATATCGAAACGATATATGTGCTGTTTTTCCGAAAATTGTCGGAAAGGGGCCGCGCCACCTTTCGCGGCAACCGGACTGTCCTGCGGGATTCCCCACCCTGCCGAAATGGGGTAGACAGGACACCTGTCCCATTGCGGCACTGGCTGAACTGCCGGACAGGGCTGGATACTGCGGGGACAGTAGCGACAAGGGGGAGGAACCATGATGCACACGACACGGATCACCTGCGTGCGGGCAGCCGCGGCATGAGCATGACCTACGACGATCCGATCACGTTTTCCGGCGCACCGCTGAACCGCGTCTCCGAGCATCGCAAGGACGGTGACTGGCTGGCCGACCGCATGATGGACCGCGACAGCCGCTTCATGCCGCTCTCGCGCCTGCGGGCCTTCATCGATGTCAGCGCGGAGCCGGAGATCGCCTGGTGCTCGCCGCTGGAGGTGCTCGACCTGCTGGAGGAGAACCGCCCGCTGCTGCTCGGCACCCGCGACGGCATCGCCCATTTCGCCATCGAGGCCGATCCCCGCCGCGCACCGCGTGATGCGGTCTGGCCCGACAAGGGCAAGTTCATCGATGTCCGCTCCATCGCCCCGGCCCTGCCGGTGGGGGAAGCGGCGATCCTGGCGCAGGCCCGCTCCATGCTGGACTGGCACCAGCGGCACCGGTTCTGTGCCGTCTGCGGCGCGCCGTCGGAAATGCGTGAAGCCGGTTACATGCGCGCCTGCTCCGATGACAGTTGCAAGGCGCAGCATTTCCCGCGCACCGACCCGGTGACGATCATGCTGGTCTTCGACGGTGACCGCTGCCTGCTGGGCCGCCAGCCGCGCTTTCCCGATGGCTCCTATTCCGCGCTTGCCGGGTTCATGGAACCGGGCGAATCCATCGAGGAATGCGTGCGCCGCGAGATCTGGGAGGAAGCGGGGCTGAAGATCGGCGCTGTCCGCTACATCGCCTCCCAGCCCTGGCCGTTCCCCTCCAGCCTGATGATCGGCTGCTTCGCGGAGGCGGAAACCACGGAGATCACGCTGGACCCGGAGGAACTGGACGACGCCCGGTGGTTCAGCCGCGATCAGGTGATCGAAATGCTGGAACGCTCGGAGGAAGGTGAAGGCCTGCGCATGCCGCCCCGCCTCTCCCTCGCCCACCAGCTCGCCCGCCGCTGGATCGCCGGGGTCTGATCCCTTTTTCCGGTGCGGGATGATGCGGGGGCGCATCCAGGCAGCCGGTGAACATGGCTCCGGGCGCGGAGCATGGGCTCGCGGATCAAGTCCGCGAGCGGCGTGGAGGGTGGTGGGGCATTGGAACTCAACGCCCCCACCCCGGGGACGCCTTGCCCGGGCTCGACCCGGGTATCCAGCATGCCGCACCGGCGTCGGCGAGGACATTCGTTGGCACTTCTGCATGCTCAGGGTGATTCAGTGCCGAGACCCGGGCTCGCGGATCAGGTCCGCGCGCGGCGTGGAGGGTGGTGGAGAGGACGAACCGACTGTCCCGCGCCGAACGACGGTTCCCAACCAGTCTCAGACGGACAGCAGCCGGTCGCGCAGGCTGCTGTCGGCGGCGAGTTCGGCCATGTCGCCGGCGTGGGCGATCTGGCCGCTTTCCAGCACCACGCAGCGGCTGGCGACTTCCGCCGCGAAGCCGAGACTCTGTTCGGCGATCAGCAGGGTCAGTCCCTCCGCCCGCAGCGTGGCGACCGTGTCGGCGATGCGGTCCAGCACCACCGGCGCCAGCCCCTCCGCCGGTTCGTCCAGCAGCAGGATGCGCGGATTCCCGGCCAGCGTGCGGGCGATGGTCAGCATCTGCTGCTCCCCGCCCGACATGCGGCCCGCGCGGCGGTCGCGCATGGCGTGGAGTTCGGGGAACAGGTCGTAAAGCCGCTGTTCCGGCCACTCGGGCGCATCGGATCGGGCAGGGCGTCGTCCGACCTCCAGGTTCTCCGCCACCGTCAGTTCCGCGAAGATGCGCCGTTCCTCCGGCACATAGCCGACACCCAGCCGGGCGATCTTCTGCGGCGGCAGGCTGCCGATGGCCTGGCCGTCGAAGCTCAGCGTGGCGGCTTCCCGCCGGACCAGGCCCATGATCGCCTTGATCGTGGTGGACTTGCCCGCACCGTTGCGCCCCAGCAGCGCCAGCGAATCTCCCTGCGCCAGGCTGAAGGAGAACCCGTGCAGCACGGTCGCCGGGCCGTACCCGGCACTCAGCCCCTCGATCCGCAGCATGGCTTCAGACATCGGCTTCAGGCATGGGTTTCGGCCTCCCCGGTCTCGGCGCGGCCAAGGTAGACGCGGCGCACCTCCGGGTCGCGGCGGATTTCCTCCACCGTGCCCTCCGCGATAAGCTGCCCCCGTGCCATGACCATGACCCGGTCGGCATGGCCGAAGACCGCCTCCATGTCATGCTCCGTGAACAGCACGGCGAGGTTGGAGGCGGCGACGATGGCGCTGACCTGATCCATCAGCAGGGCGCGGTCGGCGGCGGCCATCCCCGCCGTCGGCTCGTCCATGAACAGCAGGCGCGGTGAGGAGGACAGCGCCATCGCCAGGTCCAGCCGCTTGACGTCGCCGTACGGCAGTTCCGTCACCGGCCGGTCGGCCTGGTCCTGCAACCCCACCTGTCCCAGCAGTTCCGCGATGCGGACGCTGGCGTCCGGCGCACGGCGGAAGGAGAGCGTGTGACGGGTCGCGGCATCCAGTGCGGTCTCCACGGCCTCCGCCACCGTCATGCTGAGGAAGGAGCGGGCGATCTGGAACGTGCGCCCGATGCCCAGTCGCACGATCTGGCGCGGCTTGCGCCCGGTAATGGTCTGCCCGTCCAGCACGACGCGGCCCCGGTCGGCCCGCAACTGGCCGTTCAGCAGGTTGAAACAGGTGGTCTTGCCCGCACCGTTGGGGCCGATCAGGGCCAGTCGCTCCCCGGCGCCGACCCGGAAGCTGACACCATCGACGGCAGCAACACCACCGAAGGATTTCGCCAGATCACTGACCTGCAACAGCGCGCTCATGCCGGTTTCCGCCGCCGTATCAGGCTGCCGAGACCAGCCATGCCCCCCGGTGCCAGCATGGCGATCAGCAGGATGACGCCGCCCAGCATCGACCGCCAGGCCTCGAACTGGTTGAACACATCCTCCAGCACCACGAAGGTCGTCGCCCCGATCAGCGCGCCGGCCAGCACATCGACACCGCCCAGCAGCACCATGATCAGGGCATCGACGGATTGCGGGATGGCCAGCACGTCGGGAAAGACGCTGCCTTTCTTGAACACGTAGAGGCCACCGGCCAGACCTGCGACGGTACCGGCCAGGGTGAAGGCCATCCATTGCTGGTTCTGCACGTTGATGCCCAGCGCCTCCGCCCGCAGCGGCGCGTCCCGCGCGGCGGTCAGCGCCCGCCCGAACGGGCTGCGTGTCGCCTGCCGCAGTACCAGCACCGCGATCACCGCGAAGGCCAGCGCCAGGTAGTAGAAGGCCAGATCGTCGCTCAACAGTTCGGCCGGCCAGATGCCGGTCAGACCGTCGTCACCGCCGGTGATGTCCTGCAGCTGCACGGCAGCGGCCCAGACGATCTGCGCCGCGGCCAACGTCAGCATGGCCAGATAGACCCCGGACAGCCGCACGCAGAACCAGCCGAAGAACAGGGCGGCGGCGGCGGCGGCCACCGGGGCCACGGCCAGCGCCCAGCCCATGTCCGCCTCCAGGTGCCGCACCAGCAGCGCCGCACCATAGGCACCGACCCCGAAATAGGCGGCGTGACCGAAGCTGACCATGCCCCCCGGCCCCATCAGGAACTGCAGCGACATGGCGAACATGCCCAGGATCATGATGTCGATGATCAGCACGGTCATGAACTGGTCCACCACCAGCGGCAGCAGCGCCATGACCAGAAACAGCCCGCCCCAGGCGATGGCCGGCAGGCGCAGGGTGCCGATGCCCGGCCCGGGTGGGGTCTCCGGCGCCGACGGCGGACGGCCCAGCAGGCCGTAGGGGCGAATCACCAGCACCACGGCCATGGCGGCGAAGGCCACGATCAGGGTGATCTCCGGCAGGATCAGGATGCCGAAGGCGTTCAGTTCGGAAATCAGGATGGCCGCCAGATAGGCCCCGGGGATGGAGCCCATGCCGCCGACCACGGTGACGACGAAGACCTCCGCGATGATCTCCAGATCCATGGTCAGGGTGACCGCATCGCGGGGCACCTGCATTGCGCCGCCCAGCCCGGCCAGTCCGGCACCGAGACAGAAGACAGCCGTGAACAGCCTGGCCTGATCGACGCCCAGCGCCGCCGCCATCTCCCTGTCCTGTGTCGCTGCCCGGACCAGCACACCAAAGCGGGTACGGGCGAACAGCAGCCAGAGCAGGAACAGCGTGATCGGCCCCATGGCGATCAGGAACAGGTCATATTCCGGTATGCGTTCCCCGAAGATGGTGACGACGCCGGACAGGCCGGGCGCGCGGGGACCGAAGCGGTCGGCAACACCCCAGATCCACTCCGCCACGTCCTGTGCGATCAGCACGATGGCGAAGGTGGCGACAAGCTGGAACATCTCCGGCGCGCGATAGATGCGGCGCAGCACCGTGACCTCGATCAGCCCGCCGACGGCGGCAGAGACCAGCGCGGCGATGGGCAGCGCCAGCCAGAACCCCGGCACCTTGCCGAACAGCCCGATGACGTCCATCGCGACATAGGCACCGATCATGTAGAGCGAGCCGTGGGCAAAATTGACCACCCGCGTGACGCCGAAGATCAGGCTGAGCCCGGCGGCCACCAGAAACAGCGACGCCGCGCTGGCGAGCCCGGTCAGGGCCTGTGCGAAGTAGAATCCCATGCCCCGGAGTTGGCGGGATCACGCCTGATCCGTCAAGTATTTGTGATGGGGTTTGTTCTTGCGCTGACCCCGGCCGGCCCCGTGCCGGTCTGTCTGTGGACCGTTCCACCCCACTCCCCCTCCCGGCCACC
>CAXBNO010000282.1:0-5161 GCA_963976775.1 uncultured Kordiimonadales bacterium | reverse complement strand
GCACGCGAATCAGCTTCACCGGTTAGACCCCGCTACTGCACTGCGCCCGGGCTCGGCCGCCGGGCTTCTCAACTGTCGTTCAGACGTTCACGCAGTTCCTTGCCGGTCTTGAAGAACGGCACGAACTTCTCGTCAACCTGCACCGATTCACCGGTTCGCGGGTTGCGCCCCACCCGCGCCGGACGGCGCTTGACTGAGAAGGCACCGAAACCGCGCAGTTCCACGCGCTCGCCCTTGGAGAGCGCGCCCGTGATCTCGTCGAAAATGGTCGATACGATACGTTCGACATCACGCTGATGAAGGTGGGGATTTTCTTCCGCGAGTTTCGCGATGAGCTCGGATTTTATCATTGAACCAACACCGCTTGCCGCGGTCTTCCCTGCCGTGATCGCCAACAATGCCAAAGCTTGCCCGCCACGGTCAAGCGCCGCCATGGATTCAGCGCCGCACGAAACGCTCCCCGGTTCGACGACCGGTATCGGTTCCATCCTTCGACGGAACACTGTGGATCGGTCCGCTGATGATGCCACCAGACAGTGGAATGGCCTAACGCCGTTGTGAAGGGTGGTGATGAAGGGTGTTTTGCGCCCGGTAGTTCCGGCACCCACACTCCCCGACAGGAACCGGGATCAATCCGGCTCCGGAGTCATTCGGGAGAGATCGATCATGCTGAAGAAAACCCTCACTGTCGCCGCCATGGCCACCGTCGCGATGGCCGCTGCCGTTCCCGCATCCTATGCCGGTGCACACAAGTCGGCTTGTGGCGCAGCGAAGGCCTGCAGCCCCTGTGCCGGCAAGTGCAATCCCTGCGCGGCCAAGTGCAATCCCTGCGCCGCGAAGTGCAATCCGTGTGCGGCCAAAAACCCCTGCGGTGCCGCCAAGGCCTGCAACCCCTGCGCGGCCAAGAAGAAGAACTGATCCCAAGCTGACAGTATCTGATGCCGGAATGCCGCGCCTCCCGACGGGGGCGCGGTTTTTCGTTTTCCGACCGTCAGCCGGGCGGCAGGCCGGTGCGATTCCATCATCTGATGGAATGAACTAGTCTGCGCGCCATGAGCGAGTATCCAACAGCCAGCGCCCCACCGCCAATCCGGCGCAGCCTTTCGGCACGACTGCTGATCCTTACCATCGTGTTCGTCATGCTGGCGGAAGTGATGATCTTCCTGCCGTCTGTCGCACGCTACCGTGTCAGTTATCTGCAACAGCGACTGGATGAGGCGAATCTCGCCGCCCTGTCCCTGCTGGCGGCCCCCGACCAGATGGTGTCCGAGGAACTGAAGGCCACCCTGCTCTCCAGCGTTGGCGCATCCGGTGTGGTGCTCAAGTTCAGTGATCGGCGAATGCTGCTGATGGCTGACGACATGCCGCCGGACGTCGACGCGACAGTCGATCTGCGCGATGCCGGTGCCGTCACTCTGATCATGGACGCGCTTGTTTCCCTGCTGCACACGAACCCCAGAATGCTGCGCGTGATCGGCGACGCCCGCAGCCAGTCGGATGCGACGGTCGAACTGCTGATGCACGAGGACCAGTTGCAGGCGGCCCTGCGCGCCTACGGCTGGAACATCCTGACCCTGAGCATGGTGATCTCCATCATCAGCGCGAGCATGCTGTTCCTGACACTGCGCTGGCTGATGGTGCGTCCGCTGCACCGGCTGGCGGAGAACATGGTCGCATTCCGCACCGATCCGGAATCGACCGACCTGCCCCCCCTGCCACGGAACCGGACCGACGAGATCGGTGTCGCGGCGGCCGAACTTGCCGCGATGGAGGAGGACCTGCGCCGCGCGCTGGCACAGAAGAGTCACCTGGCCGCGCTCGGCACCGCCGTCAGCAAGATCAGTCATGACCTGCGCAACATCCTGTCCACCGCGCAACTGGTCTCCGAATTCCTCGCCAGCAGCGACGATCCCATCGTCAAGAAGATGGCACCGCGCCTGCTGAAGACCCTCGACCGCGCGATTACCCTGTGCGACCGGTCACTACGCAGCGGCAGCGCGGACGAACCACCACCGGCGCCGACGCGCTTCGACCTCGCCGTCCTGGTGGAGGAATGCCGGGGCGTCGTCGAGCCGCGGGACGCGGAAGGCACCCTGTGGCGCAATGATGTGCCGGACGGGTTCAGCATTCACGCGGATCGCGAGCAGATGTTCCGCGTGCTGATGAATCTCGGTCGCAACGCGGCGCAGGCCGTTGGCGAGGATGGCCTGGTGCGCGTCACGGCGGAACGTCTGGAGGGCAGCGTCCGCATCCGTGTCTGCGACAATGGCGGCGGTCTGCCGCAACAGGCGAAGGAGACCCTGTTCCGGCCCTTCGTCGGGTCGGTTCGTGCCGGCGGGACCGGGCTGGGACTGGCGATCGCGCGCGATCTGGTGACCGCCCACGGTGGGGTGATCGAACTGGAGCGAACCGGTGCCGACGGTACTGTATTCCGCATCACGCTTCCCGACACCTGATCCGCGCGGGCTTTACGATTCCTTCAGCATGTCGGGCGATAAGAACGCATGCTTCGTACACTCGCCATGACACTGTTCCTTCTGCTTGCCGCCTGCGGCAAGGATCCGTTCGGCCTGCGCGACACCCCGCGCACGGCAACGGAGGTGGCCTACGCGCAGGAAGTCTGCGAGGCCGCAGGCCGCCAGTCACGTGCCTGCATCGATGCGCACCACCAGATGGACCTGCAATGCTACCGGACGCTGGGCACGGTCGATTGCTACCGGACCAGCGATCCCTTCGGCAATGCCGGCAGTGATCGTGCAGTTGTGACGCCGCTTGACCGGAGAACAGCCTTGCAGCCGCTCGAAACGCAGCCGTCCGAAGAGCCGGAACCGGAAGAGGTGGCGACCGAAGAGGTTACGCAGACCGAACCGGAAGCGCGGGCCGAACCGAAAGCGCGGGCCGAACCGGAGGCGCAGGCCGAGGCCGCCCCGACCGAATAGACTGCGCCGGACACTGGCTGCGCACATGGCCGTCCTGCAGCGCAGCAATGGCACTCGGCTGCGGCCCAACGTATGCTTGAACTACTGATTCCTTCAGAGGGCGCGTCGCGTGGGCACCACAATCATCATTGCACAGCAGAAGGGTGGCGCGGGCAAGACGACGCTGGCTGTTCATCTTGCCGTGGTCCTCGCCCAGCAGGGCAATGCCGTGGCGATCATGGATATCGACCCGCAGCAGAGCCTTTCCGCCTGGCATGCGGCGCGGGTCAGGAATCTCGGCAACGACGGCGGGATCGCGCTGCGGCAGGTCTCCGGCTGGCGATCCGGCGCAGAGGTCCAGCGGCTTGGCCGCGACTTCGACATTGTCCTGATCGACAGCCCGCCACACGGGGAAACCGATTCGAAAGTTGCCATGCGCGCCGCCGACAAGGTGCTGATGCCGATCCAGCCAAGCCCGATGGATTACTGGGCCGCCCGTCAGACCATCGACATGGCCCGGCGCGAGACCAAGGATTTCACGCTTGTCCTCAATCGCCTGCCTGCACGTGGACGCCTGGCCGACCAGATCCGGGCGATGATCGCACGGGACGGACTGACAGTGGCGCAACAGAGCCTTGGCAATCGCCAGGCCTTCGCCGCCAGCCTGCTGGAAGGGCTCGGCGTCACGGAGGTACAGCCAAGGGGATTGGCCGCGCAGGAGATCACGGCACTGGCCGGGGAAATGCTGCCAGGCTGAAACAGCCGCACGCAACAGGGGAGGACCACAATGATCGATGCCGCACATGGCAGCGGACCGAGGCCGCTGGATGGCATTCGCGTGATCGACTTCACAGCCTTCGTCGCCGGCCCCTACGCCACGCGACTGATGGCCGACATGGGTGCGGAGGTGATCAAGATCGAACCCGCCGATGGCGACACGATGCGCAATGCCGCACCCGTGGTGAACGGGCAGAGCGGGTTCTTCACCCAGTTGAACCTGGGCAAGAAGAGCGTGGTCCTGGACCTGAAACAGGAAGAGGGCCTGGCCATCGCCCGCGACCTGATCGCCAGCGCCGATGTCTTCGTCGAGAATTTCCGGCCCGGCGTCATGACCCGCCTCGGGCTGGGCTATCCGGAGCTGGAACAGCGCAATCCGGGTCTGATCTACTGTTCCATTTCGGGCTATGGACAGACCGGGCCGGATACCGCGCGGCCTGCCTTCGCGCCGATCATCAATGCGGCCAGCGGTTTCACCATGGGCGAATTCCGCTATCAGCGCGGACGGGAGAAGCCGGAGAGGTCACGCAACCTGTCGGCGGACGCCCTGGGCGCCACCCATGCCCTGATCGCCATCCTGGCGGCATTGCGCCAGCGTTCCATCACCGGCAAGGGCGACCATCTGGACGTCGAACTGCTGGCCGGGCTGATGAACATGATGCCATTCGAATTGCAGGAGGCACAGTTCCCTGACCCGGAACTGAAAGTGCCGGTCTTCGACCCGGTCGCCTGTGCCGACGGCTATATCGTTGTCGCTCCGGTCACGGCGAAGAACTTCGAGGCCATGGCGCGTGCCTGTGAACGGCTGGACTGGACGCAGGACCCGCGATTCGCCACGCCTCTGGCCCGGATGCAGAACTGGCCGAAGCTGATCGCCGAGGTCGAGACCTGGGCAGCGCCGCTGACCGCCGCCGAGGCCGCGCAACGGATCGACGCCGCCGGTTGCCCCTGCAACAAGTATCTCACGCCCGCCGAAGCGCTGGAGAATCCGCAACTTGCCGCGCGCCGGTCCGTGGTGGAGATCGAGGATGCGATGGGTCGGCACAAGGTGGTCAACACCCCCTTCCGCTTCACGAACGCGACAGTCGGAATTTCGGGTCTTGCGCCTGATCTGGGTGGTGATACGGATGCCGTGCTCTCCGGGATCCTTGCACTTGACGATACGCAACTGAAAGACCTGCATGCGCGCAAGGTCACCAGGTCGGGCAAGGCCTGAACCGCAAGAACCCGCTTCCCTCTCACATTCGAACAGGTTTCATCTCATGGATATCATCCGCATCATCCTGTCGGTCATCCTGCCACCACTGGGGGTGTTTCTGCAGGTCGGCATCGGACTGCATTTCTGGCTCAACATCCTGCTGACACTTTGTGGCTACATCCCCGGCATCGTGCATGCGATCTGGATCATCGCGCGGCGCTGAACGGGATCTGCAGGACATGAGCACCAGAGACCGCGGCAGGGATTT
>CAXBNO010000281.1:0-5165 GCA_963976775.1 uncultured Kordiimonadales bacterium | reverse complement strand
TAGAGTTTTGGGCAAATTGCTCTGCTCCTAAGTCTGGAGCGCCGGGGTCAGGAGTTTCCGGCTCCGATCACGATGGCGAGCTGGCTGCGCCGTTGCTGGCTCTCATGGCGGTCCCGAGACTATTGCCAACGAAGTCGCTCTTAAGCGGCATTTCGAACTAAACCAATTGCGATTGACGAGGTAACGATATGGCTTCGGAACAGTACGCTCTCTTATTTCGTTTGAATCCTGAACATTGGCCCATATGGGAAGAGCGCATTCCGGAGGAACCAGAGCAATGGTTCCGAACCGGCAGGACAGGGGATATCACAACAGGCATTCCGGCCATTATCCTCGGCACGGACAACGTTGGGATCGTCGGTACCGGCGAGACTGTCTCCGACGTGGAATACCGCTCTGATCCCTACGCTGCTGAGTCAGGGCCAGGTTTTGAGAATCGATACGCCAGTCCTGAAAACTTAGTGCGGGTGCGGATTGAACTTGATCGAGTGCCAGTTGAATTGGTGAAAGGCGATCCTGTTGCCGACCGACTGCGATTTCGTCGACAGACGACGACTTGGCTGAGTTCCTCCGATTATCATGCCCTCAAGCGCCTGATGGACTCCCGTACAGGCTATCGAAGCTAAGTCGACGCACGGCGTGGATCTAGAGATTGCAGAGGGCGTCGTTGACGGCATCCGGACACCAGCACCTGACTGCGGAGGCATTCGATCCAATCGCACAAGGAGACTTTATGAGTGGGGCCACTGCCACAACAATACGGGAGTCGAGGGAATCTTCGATCCACCGGAAATGATGACACTGCTCCCAGCGTCTTCCTTCACCATTTGGGACAGCCCATGAGTCTGCATGAGCGATAACAAGGACCTGGTCCGCATCTCGGTCTTTCAAGTGATTCGAACAGTCAGCGCAGAATGATCCGTCAGCGATGGCCGGGTCGAGTGATCGTATCGGCAGTCTGCCAGCTTTCCGACGAGGTCATCCGAGACGAAGGCATGGTCCAGGCGAAAGCCGTTACCGGCTGGGGACAGCCAGGTGAACTCACGTGCATCCTGGCCATGTTGCCGTCGCCATGCATCAACCCAACCTCTCGTCTGCAGATCGGCGAACTCATCAGCGGCGGTGAAGGTCGCGCCCTGCTCGTCAAGCCGATGCAGGCCGGTGTTGAAATCCCCGATCAGGATTGTTGCACGCGGCTCGACATCTTTCAGGAACCGATAGAGCGGCAGCTTGTCCTTACCCAACGCCATGTATAACGCCCAGACCTGCAGGCTGCCGAAGCGAGCACCGACGAGGCGGTGCGCATGATCTTCGGGAAGATGGAATCCGACCGGTTCGAAGGGCATCTGACTAGCGATCATGACGGAATTCTTCCCATCCTGGCCGACGGACCAGTGCTGATGTCCGAAGCCAGAGTCCGTCAGCCCGTCGGTCAGCGCACGGCCACTCTTTCCGGTTCGGAACTCCGTGATGACCAAGACCTCCGCTCCCGTGCCCGACAGGTAATCAACCAAAGGGCCAACCCTTTTGCCCCCGCCATGGCGGATGTTCAGTGTGACGATATTTGAAGGGGTACTCTGCAATGGGTGCGCACCAACCATCCCTTACGCAGCCCAGCGCTCGGCGAGCACTTCGGCCTGCTGCAGGACCGTCTTGACCGCGTCGTCCTGCAGATCGGGGGGATAACCATACTTGCGGAGGATGCGCTTAACCAGAATCCGCATCCGTGCTCTCGCGGCGCTTCGATGCTGCCAGTCAACCGACGCGTTGGACCTGAGATTGTTGAGCAATTCTTGCGCTATCACGCGCAACTTGTCATCGCCCATCACATCGACAGCACTCTCGTTCAGGGCGAGAGCGTCGTAAAAGGCTATCTCCTCAGGATTGAGACCGGACTCCTCGCCACGCTTGTGTGCTTCCCGGATTTCCCTCGCCAGATCGATCAGTTGCTGGATCACTTCCGCCGTTGTCAGCGCATTGGCATGATAACGGGCTACAGCCTCATCGAGCCGCTCCGAGAATGCCTTCGTCTGGACGACGTTGCTGCGTGTTTTCGAACGGATTTCGCCGTTCAAGAGCTTTCGCAGCGCCTCCATCGCCAGGTTCTTCTTCTCCATGCCCTGAACCTCGGCCAGGAACTCCTCTGACAGGATGGAAATGTCGGGGGTCTGCAGCCCGGCTGCCTGGAGGATGTCGACAATCTCCGTAGAAATCACGGCGCGGCTGACGATCTGCTGAATCGCCAGGTTCTTCTCGGCCGGGCTCTTGCCTGGCTTGGCAGATGTCTTGGCAAGCGCCGCTCTCACCGTCTGAAAGAAGCCCACTTCATCCCTGATCACCCGGGCCTCATCACTGGCCGCGGCCAGCGCGAACGCCTTCGAGAGCTCGAGTACCGTATCCGCGTAGCGACGGTGAGCTCGCTTCTTGCCATCGTCCGTCGATTGCCTGTCGGCCTCACTCTGCTGGTACGCCAGCACCCATTCCATTGCCGCTGCGAGACAGGCAAGCCGCTCTTGCGGTGTGCCGTTGACCCCGGTGAGGTAGTCGAACCCGTGATAGATGTCGCGAATGACCTCATATTTCTCCAGCATCACCGCGACCGCTTCGGCCTCGTCGATGCCTGTCTGCTTCCTGTCACTACCGGAGTATTGTCCCAGCGCCGATTTGAGGTTCTGGGCGATGCCGATGTAATCCACAACCAGGCCAGCCGGCTTGTCGCGGAACACGCGGTTCACACGGGCGATCGCCTGCATCAGGCCGTGGCCGCGCATGGGCTTGTCGACATACATCGTGTGCATGCTCGGTGCGTCGAAGCCTGTCAGCCACATGTCCCGCACCAGGACGAGTCGCAGCGGGTCGGCAGCATTCTTCGCCCGCTTCGCCAGCAGATCCCGGCGGGCCTTGCCGCCGATGTGCTTTTGCCATTCCGGCGGGTCGGAGGCCGCGCCGGTCATCACGACCTTGACCACGCCATTCTTGTCGTCGTCGCTGTGCCATTTGGATCGCAGCGCGACGATCTCATCGTAGAGCCGGACGCAGACCGCACGGCTGACGCAGACGACCATCGCCTTGCCGTCGAGTGCCGCGACGCGGTTCTCGAAATGCTCGACCAGGTCCCGGGCGACCAGCTTGAGACGCTTCTCCGCGCCGATCACAGCCTCCACATTGGCCCGCCGTTTCAGTTTCTCCGGGTCGCCGTTGGTGTCGTCCTCCAGGATGGCCGCGACCTCTTCGTCGACCTTCGGCCGCTCATCCTCGTCGATCTCGACACGCGCCAAACGGCTCTCGTAGTAGATCGGAACGGTCGCGCCGTCCTCTACGCCGCGGCTGATGTCGTAGACGTCGATGTAGTGGCCGAAGACAGCAGGCGTGTTGACATCGTCCTGCTCGATCGGCGTGCCGGTGAACCCGATGAACGAAGCGTTGGGAAGCGCATCCCTCAGGTACTTGGCAAAGCCGTAGGACATTGCGCCCGACTTCTGCGCGACCTTTGCCCTGAAGCCGTACTGGCTTCGGTGGGCCTCGTCGGCAATGACAACGACATTTCCTCGGTCGGTCAGCGCCGGATATTCGGTCTCACCTTCTTCCGGCGAGAACTTCTGGATCGTCGTGAAGATCACGCCCCCGGACGGGCGAGCCAGAAGTTCCCTAAGTTCCGCACGGCTTTCCGCCTGCAGCGGCGTCTGCCGTATCAGATCCCGGCACATGGCAAACGTGCCGAACAGCTGGTCGTCCAGATCATTGCGGTCAGTCACGACGATGATCGTCGGGTTGCGCATCTCGGGCCGACGAACCAGCTGCCCGGCGTAGAAGGCCATCAACAGGCTCTTGCCCGAACCCTGAGTGTGCCAGACGACGCCGACCCGCTTGTCACCCTGCGGATAGGATTCAACGCCCGGCAGGCCGTAACCAGCGGGGTTCTCGTCGAGCCCTGCGATCGCGTCTGCCGATGCATCATCTTGATCGCCGTTCCTGGCCAACGCTCTGAGAGTGGATCGAACAGCCCGCCTGACGGCATGGAACTGGTGGTAGCCAGCCATGATCTTGATCAGGCCAGCGTCCATGGAGCCGAACACCATGAAATCGCGGATGAGATCAAGAAAACGCCGGGGTTCGAAGATACCGCTGACGAGAGTGTCGAGTTCCGGCGTTCCCTTCGGTGCGATAGCCTCACCGTCCGTCGTGCGCCAGGGCATGAACCTTTCGAGGTTGGCGGTCAGTGAACCGGCGCGGGCCTGCAGCCCGTCTGACGTCACCAGCACCTCGTTGGTACGAAACAGGGACGGAACCTCGGCCTTGTAGGTCTGGAGCTGGTTGTAGGCGCCGCTGAGGGTGGCGTTCTCATCGCCAGGATTCTTCAGTTCGATCACGGCGACCGGCAGTCCGTTCAGGAATATGACGATGTCGGGCCGCCGATTGTGGCCATGCTCGATCACCGTGAACTGGTTCACGGCCTGCCAGTCATTGCTGTCCGGGTCACCATGATCGACGAGCCGCACCACATCGCCGCCGATACTGCCGTCGGCCCGCGTGATCTCCACCGGAATGCCGTCAACCAGATAAGAATGGATCCGGCGATTCTCCTCGACCAGGGAAGGCGTCTCCGTCTGTTCCAGTTTGCGCAGGGCTTCTTCAACGGTGCTCGCGGGTAAGTGAGGGTTGAGACGCTTCGCTGCGACTCTCAGCCGGTCTCTGAGCACCACCTGGCCGTAGTTCTCCCGTTCAGGATTCTTGCCGTCAGGCGCAATGTCGGGACCATGCAGCACGCCATAGCCGAGGGAGGCCAGCCACTCCAGACAGGCCTCCTCTACATGGCTCTCTGCAAACCCGGCCATCAGGCTGCCGCTTCTGCTTGCGGGAGCACGAACCGCGCGCGCTCACGCCGAAGCATCGCATAGGGCATCATGCTTCGGACACCGACGGCAACACATGCGTTGGGAATCTTGATCTTCTTTGTCGAATCCGCCGGAACTTCATGTGTGACGACGATGCAATCGTATGCCAGTGCATGGGCGACCAGCCATGGATCGGCCACCTGCAGGAAAGTGTTAACGCCCGAAGGTTGATATCCGGCTGCAGTGGCCCACGTGCTGATCGTCGTGAAGGCGTTCAGCACAGCGGCATCCGGCTTTCGACAGCGATGCTTTTGAGGAAAGCTAGATCGG
>CAXBNO010000280.1:0-5189 GCA_963976775.1 uncultured Kordiimonadales bacterium | reverse complement strand
GTTGCCGTGGCTGGCGGCAGCCTTGAACAGGCTGTGTGCCCTGGCGTGATCGGTCTCCACGCCTTTTCCGTCCAGATAGCAAAGTCCGAGACTGTTCTGTGCGTCGGCATGTCCCTGTTCGGCCAGACCGCTCCATATCCTCACGGCCTCCGCATGGTCGCCGGCGCGAAACGCCGTCTGTGCTTCCTGATGGAGGTCCGATGGGGCGTTGGCCGCCTCGACGGGCAAAGCCAGAATGGTTGTGAATCCCAAAATGCATGCGATTAACATGATCCTGCACCGTGTTGGCAGGCAGGCCGCTCGCAATTTGCAATACATCATCATGATACCCCACAGATCAGCAAGTCGCGCGCCATTGCGGGCAATGCCGGAAACGCAGCGTTTCCTGGCGTGCAATTGATTGGAGCCGACACAGCGCCATCTTTCGGTCAGGTTGGTCGTTGGACAGAAGAGGAGTACCGGCAATGGACGCGACACTGCAGGACGGAACCGGGGAGACCCGGGTGGATGCACGCGCTGTCGCGCATATCGTGCCGGGCGTGGCCGCGCAGGATGGGGCAGGGGTGCGACTGAAGCGCAGCCTGGGCGGACCGGAGTTGCAGTTGTTCGACCCGTTCCTGCTGCTCGACGAATTCCGGTCCGATGACGCGAGTGACTATATCGCCGGTTTTCCCGACCATCCACACCGTGGCTTCGAGACCGTCACCTACATGCTCGCCGGTCGCATGGGGCACAAGGACAACCAGGGCAATTCCGGCCTGCTGAAGCCCGGCGGCGCACAGTGGATGACCGCAGGCCGCGGCATCGTGCATTCCGAGATGCCGGAACAGGAAGACGGGCTGATGTGGGGCTTCCAGCTCTGGGTGAACCTGCCCGCCGCGCAGAAGATGCGCCCGCCCCGCTATCAGGACATCGAGCCCGAGGACATTCCGGAGCTGGACCTGGAGGATGGCGTACACGTGCGTCTCGTCGCCGGCACCCTGCGCGGGCAGGAGGGAGCGGTCCGCGACATTGCGGTCAGCCCGATCTACTGGGATGTGCATCTGGATGCAGGCAAGGGACTGGCGGAGACCCTGCCCGCAGGCCACAACGCCTTCATCTACGTCTATGAGGGAACAGTATCCGTGGGTGACAGCCCTGTCGGTACGGGAGAGATGGCACTGCTGACCCATGGCGTGAACCTGAACGTGCAGGCATCCAATGGCGAGGCCGCCCGCTTTCTGGTGATTGCGGGTCAGCCGATCGGGGAGCAGGTCGCCCGCTACGGGCCTTTCGTGATGAACACGCGGGAGGAGATCATGCAGGCGTTTCAGGATTACCAGGCCGGCAAATTCTGAGTCGGCCTGCGGCACTTGACGCGAACGTCAGGCGGGACTACCTCCACCGGACCTGTCCATCGAAGAACCGAGACCCATGGCCCTGCTACCCATCATCACCGCGCCCGACCCCCGTCTGAAGGTCCGCTCCGAGTCCGTGGAGCGGATCGACGACGATCTGCGCAAGTTCATGGATGACATGCTGGAGACCATGTACGACGCACCGGGTGTCGGCCTTTCCGCTATTCAGGTGGGTTTGCCGAAACGGGTGATGGTGGTCGATTGCGCCGATGACGGGGCGGCGGCCAATCCGATCTATCTGATCAATCCGGAGATCGTGGAATCGTCGGAGGACCTGCGGGCCTATGAGGAGGGATGCCTGTCCCTGCCGGAGCAATATGCGGAGGTCGAGCGTCCGGCAACGATCCGGGTGAAGTACCTGGACCGCGAAGGCGCTGCGCAGGAACTCACTGCTGACGGCCTGCTTTCGACCTGCATCCAGCATGAGATGGATCACTTCGAAGGGATCCTGTTCGTCGATCATATCTCCGCGCTGAAGCGCAACATTATCCTGCGCCGTCTGAGGAAGGCGAAGAAGCTGCAGGCCACCGGCTGAATGTCACACCCGGCGCAGCCCCTGCGCATCATCTACATGGGCACACCCGACTTCGCCGTTGCGCCGCTGCGCGCGCTGCATGCTGCCGGTCACAATATCGTGGCGGTCTACTGTCAGCCGCCGCGCGCGGCGGGGCGGGGGAAGAAGCCGCGTCCCAGCCCGGTGCAGCAGGCAGCCGAGGAACTGGGTCTGACCGTCCGCACGCCGCTGAACTTCCGCGATGCGCAGGACCGTGAAGCCTTTGCCGCCCTGGAGGCTGACATGGCCGTGGTTGCGGCCTACGGGCTGATCCTGCCGCAGGCGATCCTGGATGCGCCGCGCCTCGGCTGTTTCAATATCCATGCGTCCCTGTTGCCGCGCTGGCGTGGCGCTGCGCCGATCCATCGCGCGATCATGGCCGGGGACGATGAAACCGGCATCACGATCATGCGCATGGAGGCGGGACTGGACACCGGCCCCATGCTGCTGGTGGATCGGACACCGATCCGGGCCAGCGATACAACAGCGACGCTGCACGACCGGCTGGCGGCCATGGGCGCCGACCTGGTGGTCCAGGCGGTTGCCGACATCGCTGCCGGGCAGGCGGTTGAGACACCGCAGCCGGAGGCGGGCGTGACCTATGCCGCCAAGATCGACAAGGCGGAGGCCCGCATCGACTGGAACTGGGAGGCGGCACGGATCGAACGCCTGATCCGCGGCCTTTCTCCCTTTCCGGGGGCCTGGTGCGAGATCGACGGACAACGGGTCAAGGTCCATGCGGCTCATGTGGTGCAGGACACCACCAACAGCCGCCCGCCCGGCATGACCGTCGATGACCAGCTTGCCGTGCAGTGTGGCTCTGGCGTATTGCGCCTCACCCGTCTGCAGAAGGCCGGCAAGGGGGTGATGGACGCCGCAGCCTATCTGAATGGTCGTCCGGTGCCCGCAGGCACCGGACTCTGATCATTCCGCCGGGGCGGTGAAGCCGCCGTAGCCGTCCTCGCCTGCCGTTGCCTTCTTTTCCTTCTGCGCGTCCATCTCCGCCTTCTGCTTGCGGCGGTTCCAGGGCATGGCCCGGCCCGTTGCGACGCCGAGCGCCAGCAGGCTGGGGGGGACGATCAGGGTCAGGATGGTGGCGAAGCCGAGGCCGAAGGCCACCGCACTGGCGAGTTGCACCCACCACTGGGTCGAGGGTGCGCCCATGGTGATTTCCCGGCTGAAGAAGTCGATATTGGCCTGGAACACCATCGGCATGAGACCGCAGATCGTTGTCACCGTGGTCAGCAGGACAGGCCGCAGGCGCTGGGCACCGGTGCGCACGATGGCCTCGAGAGGCTCCATGCCCTGTTTCGCGAGATGGGCGTAGGTATCGATGAGCACGATGTTGTTGTTCACCACGATCCCTGCGAGCGATATGACGCCGACACCGGTCATGACGATGCCGAAGGGTTGTCCCATGACCAGAAGGCCGATCATGACACCGATGGTCGACATGATGACTGCGGTGAGGATCAGGAAGGCCTGATAGAAGCTGTTGAACTGTGTCACCAGGATGATGCCCATGACGAACAGGGCAATGATGAAGGCGTTCTGCAGGAAGGCGGTCGCGGCGGCCTGTTCCTCGTCCTGACCCTTGAACGCGATATCGACATCGCTGTCGAAGTCCTGTTCCGCAAGCCAGGCCTTGATCTGCCGGACCTTGTCATCGACCAGGACCCCTTCCTGAACGTTGGCCTGCACCACCAGCTTGTAGGCACCGTCTACCCGTTCGATCCGTCCGACCTTCGGTTCCGGCGTGCGGGTCACGAAATTCGCCAGCGGCACCAGTCCGTTGGGCGTGTTGATGCGCAGGTTATCGAGTTGGCTCAGCGTCCGGTATTCCTCCGGAAAACGCACACGGATATCGACTTCCTCATCGGTGTCGTCGGGGCGGTAGTCATCCACCTTCACGCCGTTGGTGACGAACTGCACCATGGCGCCGATGGCGGCAACGTCGGTGCCGAAGCGGCCCGCCTGGGCGCGATCGACCTGCAGTTCCCACTGGATTCCGGGCAGGGGCCGCGAGTCCTCGATATCGCGCAGTCCCTCGACGTTGTCCTCCAGGTAGTTGCGTATCAGGTCAGCGACGGGCGGCAGCTTCTCGATGAAAAGAGAGGTGATCTGGACCTGCACGTCCTTGCCGGTCGGCGGGCCGTTCTCTTCTTTCCGTGTCTCCACCTCGATCCCGGCCAGGTCCGATGTCGCTTCGCGGATCTGCGGCAGGACCACGTCGGCCGGGCGGCGTTCCAGCCAGTCCTTGAACTCCAGCGTGATGATCCCGATCACGTCTTCGGAAATGTCATTGCCGTCCTGATCGCGCTTGCCGGAGCGGGTATAGACGGTGGAGAAATCATCGAACTCCAGCACCCGGTTCTCGACTTCGCGGACCAGGGCGTCCTGCTCCTTGACCGACATGTTGCCGCGTGCGTGGACGTAGACCAGAGCCCGCTCCGGTTCCACGTCGGGGAAGAACTCCACGCCCTTCCCGAAGAGGCCGTAGGCCGTGTTCACGCCAACAAGGGTGATCACCGCGAGCACCATGATCATGGACGGCCAGAGCACCGGACGGCTGACAACGCCGTTGAGAAACCGGGCATAAGCCCCCGTGAAACCGCGGATACTGCTGATCGCACCGGTCTCCGCGGCCGCAACGGCACTGTCGGAGCCGGCGGTGGTCTTGCCGAAGATCGATCCCAGTGTGGGGATGAAGATCAGGGCCATCAGCAGGGACCCGGAAAGCGTGGTGATCAGGGTCAGGGGCAGGAACTGCATGAACTCGCCGACAACACCGGGCCAGAACAGCAGTGGCATGAAGGCCGCCAGCGTCGTGGCTGTGGAGGCAATGATCGGCCAGGCCATGCGTTTGGCCGCCATGGCATAGGCCACCCTCTTGGGCTCGCCCTCCTGCATCTTCCGGTCCGCGAACTCGGTCACCACGATGGCACCGTCCACCAGCATGCCCACGGCCAGGATCAGCGCAAACAGCACCACGATGTTGATCGTGAAGCCGAAAATGAACAGGTAGAGGATGCCGATCAGGAACGATCCGGGGATAGCGACGCCGACCAGCAGGGCGCTGCGCAGCCCGAGCGCGGCAACCACGACGATCATCACCAGCAGGATGGCGCTGATCACGTTGTTCTGCAGGTCCTGCAGCATGGTGCGGATATCGTTGGACTTGTCCTGGCTGAACGAAACCTCGATCCCGGCAGGCCAGCGCTGCGCCTGCGCCTCCACCA
>CAXBNO010000279.1:0-5205 GCA_963976775.1 uncultured Kordiimonadales bacterium | reverse complement strand
GATTTTAGGTCAGGTGCCATTCGGCTGGGCGCTGGCGCACCAGATGTTCCCGGTCCTGTGTGCCAACGACCCGGTTGCCGTCAATGCGGCTGAGACTGTCCACGACCGGCAGTGCCGGCAGGACCGCAGGACTGTTCGCCAGTGCATCGCAGACGCGCGAGATCAGTGCGTGATCGATCAGGGCGCGTGCTGCATCATGAATCAGGACATGCGTCGGAGCCGATTCGGCAAGTGCCGCCAGACCTGCTGCGACAGACTGCTGTCGCGTCTCACCGCCAACGACAGGTGGCATCAGGTCGAGATCACCGATAGCCTGATCATACAGATCCTGCTGCCCGGCACCGATGACCACCAGCACCCGGTCGATGCGCGGATGCGCCAGGAACGTGGCAACGGTCCGCCGCAGAACCGGTTGACCATCCAGCGGCAGATACTGTTTCGGCAGTTCGCCGCCCAGGCGTGTGCCGCGTCCGGCTGCGACAATCAGTGCAGCAGTTTGCATTGCTTCCTGCCATTGACGGAAAAGGGGGGTGGCGCGGGACTTGCGTCTGGATTAGCGCGAAAGGGGGGCTGCTCACAAGGGCAGCAATGACTTGCATGCGCGTGTATGCTACCGCATATTTGCACAAGAGTTACGCACTGTTCGTGATTGAGTGATTTATGAGCATTTCTATCGGGCGACACCAGATCAGCGATCCTGTGCTGCTGGCGCCGATGTCGGGTATCACGGATGCGCCGTTCCGTCGGATGGTGAAACGTTTCGGTGTCGGCCTGGCTTTCGCCGAGATGGTCGCCGGTCGCCATGTCCTGAGTGGTCAGGACCGCACCAACCGCATGCTGCGCCACGATGGCAGTGGCGTGCAGGCGATCCAGATTGCCGGACGCGACCCGGCTATCATGGCTGACGCCGCGCGCTTTGTGGTCGATCAGGGCGCAGACATCGTCGACATCAACATGGGCTGTCCGGCCAAGCAGGTCACCGGCGGCTATGCCGGTTCCGCACT
Organism: uncultured Kordiimonadales bacterium; assembly: GCA_963976775.1. GTDB lineage: Bacteria > Pseudomonadota > Alphaproteobacteria > Minwuiales > Minwuiaceae > Minwuia. The sequence goes on along the minus strand of CAXBNO010000279.1, from coordinate 4,201 downwards.
GATGCGCGACCTGGATCAGGCCCGCAGCATCATCGCCGCCGTGGTTGCCGCCGCACGGGTTCCGGTAACGCTGAAGATGCGGACAGGCTGGGACGACGATTGCCGCAATGCCCCGGAACTGGCCCGCATTGCGGAGGATCTGGGCGTTCGCATGATCACGGTTCACGGGCGCACCCGCTGCCAGTTCTACAAGGGGCGGGCGGACTGGCGCTTCATTTCGGATGTGAAGCAGGCCGTTGCCATTCCGGTCGTCGCGAACGGGGATATCACGACCGTCGATGCGGCACGGGCCTGCCTGCACCAGTCCGGTGCGGACGGTCTGATGATCGGGCGCGGTGCCCAGGGCCGCCCCTGGTTCCCGGCACAGGTCATCGCGGCCCTGCGGGGTCGGGAGTTCACTGTGCCGACGGTCCCGGAAATCGGTGCGCTGCTGCTGGCGCACTATCGCGACCTGATCGAGAGCGGTGATACCTGGCCGATGGTGCGTATCGCGCGCAAGTATCTCGGCTGGTATGCCGTGCACCTTGATGACCCGCGCGCCTTTCGGGCAGAAGTGATGACAGCAGACGATCCGGACGTCGTACTGGATGCCGTCGCGCGGCATTTCGGGACAGGCACCGACCGGTTGGCCATGCAGGCCAAGGCTGCATGATGGGTCGCATTGATGCCTCCGCCATCCTCGACACGATCCCTGACCCGATACTCGTTGCCGGCAAGGGTGGGGCGATCCTGCGCGCCAATCCGGCGGCTGAGGAATTCTTCGGCATGGGTCAGGCAGCGCTGAAGAAGAATCGCCTGCAGGACATCATTCCCTTCGGCAGCCCGATGCTGTCGCTGTTCGAACAGATCCAGTACGGCACGGGGGCGGTGTCGGAATACGGCATCCTGCTCGGCGGCGCCCGGACCGAGGTCAAGACGGTCAACATCAAGCTGTCGCCGCTACACGATGATTCGGGCGCCGTGGTGATCCAGATCGATGAGCGTTCCATGGCGTCGAAGATGGACCAGTCGCTGGTCCACCGCGGTGCCGCACGGGCTGTCACCGGCATGGCGGCCGTGCTGGCGCATGAGGTCAAGAACCCGCTGTCGGGTATCCGGGGCGCGGCGCAGTTGCTTGAAACCAATGCCTCCGAGGAAGACCGGGACCTGACCCGTCTGATCGTCGATGAGGTGGGGCGCATCGTTGCCCTGGTCGATCGCATGGAGGCATTCTCCAGCCCCAGCCCGCTGGAAGGCCAGCCGGTGAACATCCACGAGGTGCTGGAACGTGTTCGCCGCCTGGCGGAGAACGGCTTCGCGTCGCACGTCAAGATCATCGAGAACTATGACCCCTCCCTGCCGATGGTCCCGGGTGACAAGGACCAGTTGATCCAGGTCTTCCTGAATCTCGTGAAGAACGCCGCCGAGGCGGTGCCCCGGAAGAAAGGCGAAATTCATCTGAATACCGCCTATCGCCACGGTGTGCGACTTGCCCTGCCGGGCAGCCGGGAACGCATCCAGCTGCCGCTCGAGGTCACCGTTTCCGACAATGGAGACGGCATTCCCGAAGATCTGAGACCGAACCTGTTCGACCCCTTTGTCTCCACCCGTCCCGGCGGCACCGGGCTGGGACTTGCACTGGTTGCCAAGATCGTTGGCGATCATGGGGGCATCGTGGAGGCCGACAACATGGCCCGCGGTGCCCGTTTCCGGGTTCATCTGCCCGTTGTTCAGAACAGAGAGAAGAGAAAACGATGACACCAGCGTCCATCCTCGTCGCCGACGATGACCGTGGTATCCGTACCGTGCTGAACCAGGCACTGGGACGCGCGGGGTACGATGTGCGCTCGACCGGCAATGCCTCCACGCTATGGCGCTGGGTTTCGGACGGGGCAGGGGATCTGGTGATCACCGACGTGGTCATGCCTGACGAGAGCGGTCTCGATCTGCTGCCCCGCGTCAAGAAGCTGCGGCCCGACCTTCCCGTCGTGGTCATGAGCGCCCGCAACACCCTGCTGACGGCGGTGAAGGCAACGGAACGCGGTGCCTACGAATACCTGCCCAAACCCTTCGATCTGAAGGAACTGCTCACCATCGTCGAACGGGCGCTGAGCGCGCCTTCGGGAACCGGTGGCGAAGCGGGGGTCGAGGGTGAGGAAGCGATGCCGCTGATCGGGCGCTCCCCCGCCATGCAGGAAATCTATCGCGTCATGGCGCGCCTGATGACGACCGACCTGACCGTCATGATCACGGGTGAATCCGGCACCGGCAAGGAACTGGTGGCCCGCGCGCTGCACGAATATGGCAAGCGCCGCAATGGTCCCTTCGTGGCCATCAACATGGCCGCGATTCCGCGTGAACTGATCGAAAGCGAACTCTTCGGACACGAGAAGGGCTCCTTCACCGGTGCGTTGCAGAAGAGCTCAGGCCGGTTCGAGCAGGCCGACGGCGGTACCCTGTTCCTTGACGAGATCGGCGACATGCCGCTGGAGGCGCAGACCAGGTTGCTGCGTGTGCTGCAGCAGGGCGAGTACACGACGGTCGGCGGACGCACCTCCATCCGTACCGATGTCCGCATCGTCGCCGCAACCAACCGCGATCTCCGGGTGCAGATCGCCCAGGGCCTGTTCCGGGAGGATCTCTACTACCGGCTGAACGTGGTTCCGATCCGCCTGCCGCCCCTGCGGGAACGTTCGGAGGACATCCCTGACCTGATCCGCCACTTCCTCAATCGCGCGTCGGAGGAGGGATTGCCCGCCAAGACCGTGGACAGGGACGCCATGAACCGCCTGATCAGCTATCGCTGGCCCGGCAATGTGCGCGAACTGGAGAACCTGGTCCGGCGCTTTGCCGCTCTCTATTCCGACGAGACCATCACTGTCGACATCGTCGAGCGCGAACTCGCCGATCCGCTGCCGTCACCCGCAGAGGAATACAGTCCGGCCTCCGAGAGTCTGGGCTCCGCCATCGAATATCACCTGTCCCAGTATTTCACGGCCCATGGGGAGGATCTGCCCCCGGCCGGGCTTTATGCCCGCGTCCTGCGCGAGATGGAGAAGCCGCTGATCAACCTGTCCCTGGCCGCGACGCGGGGCAACCAGTTGCGGGCTGCCGATCTGCTGGGCCTGAACCGGAACACGCTGCGCAAGAAGATCCGTGAACTGGATATCCGTGTGGTTCGCGGGGCCGGATTCGACTGACACCATGCCCCTGAAGCGAAGGCATCAGGCACCCCCTGACGCCCGCAGCCAAGCTGGCCTATAGTCCTGGTCGTGTTGAGGCACTGAAACCGGAAACCCATGACCGCGCCGCCCGCCCAGGACTCCAGGACACCTGCCATGATCCGCCTGCGCAACAGGTTGCTGGATCTTGAGGTCGGTCGGCTGGGTGCGTTCGGGCTGGCGGCCCTGGCGCTGGGGGCGGGGGCCGCGACCTATGCGACGCTGTTCCGCACCGTGGAACCGGTGCAGAGCGTCACCGAACTGCCGCCGTTGCTGATCATCTTCGATGTACTGGTGCTGGTGCTGCTGGTCGTCATCATCGTTGCGCGGGTCTGGCGCATCTGGCGCGCGCAACGGGCCGGCAAGGCCGGTGCAGCCCTGCACATGCGGCTGGCGAGCCTGTTTGCCGCTGCGGCGGTGGTGCCGGCGCTGCTGGTCGCGGGATTTTCCACCCTGTTCTTCGACCTGCGGCTGGAGGGCTGGTTCAGTGAGCGGGCACAGCAGGCTGTCGCCGAGTCGGTGGCTGTCGCGGAATCACTGATCTCAGAACATCGCGCGACCATCCGCGCCGATGCGCTGGCCATGGCGCAGGATCTCAATCGCGTCGCCGGATCGGTGCAGGACAACCGAGACCTGCTGAACCGTGTCGTCAGCGCCCAGGCCGGCGCGCGTGGGCTGAGCGAGGCCATAGTCTTTGATCGCAGCGGCACCATTCTGGCGCAGACCAGCCTGAGTTCCACCGGTCTTGCCGATCAGGTGCCGCTGTCGGCAATCGACGAAGCGGACCGGGGTGATGTCGTGATGCTGTCCGACAGTTCCAACGTCCTGTCCCCCAACACGCTTACCGGGCTGCCCGATGACAAGTCCGCCGCGCTGATCCTGCTCGACGGTTACCTGGGGGTCTATCAGGTCTACCTCTATGTCGGGCGGTTCGTGGAGCCACGGGTGGCGGCACAGGTCCAGCGCGCGCGTCAGGCGGCCGAGGACTATGAACGGCTTGC
>CAXBNO010000278.1:0-5217 GCA_963976775.1 uncultured Kordiimonadales bacterium | reverse complement strand
CCGACGCGCGAACCGGGTCGGGAACACGCGACAGGTCGGTGGGCATGGCAATGGCGGGCAGGTCCGCGACAGAACGGATCGTTGCAACAGTTCCCACGCCGTGATTCCCTGCCTTCCATGACCGATACCGCCGAACATGACATCGCTCACGCCCTGCAGGAAGTGCGGGACCGCATTGCCACCGCCGCCCATGAGGCCGGCCGGGATCCGGCGGAGGTGTCACTGATCGCCGTCTCCAAGACCCATCCGGCGGATCATGTCCGCCTGGCAATCGATGCGGGACAGCGGATCTTCGGTGAGAACCGGGTGCAGGAGGCGGAGGACAAGTGGCCTGCGCTGAAGTCGGATTTTCCCGACACCGAACTGCACATGATCGGCGGTTTGCAGAGCCGCAAGGTGGCACCGGCGGTGGCTCTGTTCGACGTGATCCATTCCATCGACCGTGACAAGGTCGCTGCCGCCGCCGCCCGCGCCATGGCGGAACTCGGCCGCCGCCCCGCCTGTTTCATCCAGGTGAACACGGGGGAGGAACCTCAGAAGTCCGGCGTCGTGCCTGCGGATGCCGACGCCTTCATCGAACGCTGCAGGCAGGTCCATGACCTGCCGCTTGCGGGGCTGATGTGCATTCCCCCGGCTGATCAGGAACCGGCACCGCACTTCGCATTGCTGGCGAAGATCGCGGAGCGCAACGGTCTCGAGGGCCTGTCGATGGGCATGAGTGCGGACTACGAAGTGGCAATACAGTTCGGCGCCACACTGGTGCGTGTCGGCACCGCGATCTTCGGTCATCGCGCGCCAATCATTTGATCGGACCTGTGACGATTGTCACGCGAGGGTTGCGACATGGCGCACTTTCGTTAAGATTTCGTGCTGATCGCGTTGCGTCGTCCGGCGCTTCGATACCAGTTTATGGAGGATACCAATGCAGACGCGCAGGAGCGTGCTTGGAGCCTTTGCCGGGGTTGCTGCGGTTGCGGTGGGCCTGTCGGGTGCTGCGGCCCAGGGCGAAGGGCCGATCAAGATCGGCGAGATCAACAGCTATTCCGCCCTGCCGGCCTTTACCGAGCCCTACAAGAAGGGTTGGGAGATGGCGGTGGAGGAGATCAATGCAGCCGGGGGCGTCATGGGCCGCCAGTTGGAAGTGATCAGCCGCGACGATGGCGGCAAGCCGGGCAACGCGGTGAAGATCGCCGAGGAACTGCTTAGCCGGGAACGGGTTGATCTGTTCGCCGGTACCTTCTTCTCCCACATCGGTCTGGCGGTCAGTGACTTCGCCGCGCAGAAGCAGGTCGTGTTCCTAGCGGCGGAACCGCTGACGGATGCGCTGGTCTGGTCCAAGGGCAACCGCTACACCTTCCGGCTGCGTCCCTCCACCTACGTGCAGTCCGCCCTGCTGGCGCGGGAAGCGGCCAATCTGGACGCCGTGCGCTGGGCCACCATCGCCCCCAACTACAAGTATGGCCAGGACGCGGTTGCCGTCTTCAAGGAAGTGCTGAAGCAACTGAAGCCGGAGGTCGAGTTCGTCGAGGAACAGTGGCCGGCGCTTGGCAAGATCGACGCCGGTGTCACCGTCCGCGCGCTGGAGGCGGCGAAGCCCGATGCGATCTACAACGTCACCTTCGGCGGCGATCTGGCGGCCTTCGTGCGTGAAGGCAATCTGCGTGGCCTGTTCGAAGGGCGCGAGGTCGCGAGTCTGCTGACAGGTGAGCCGGAGTATCTGGAGCCGCTGGGCGACGAGACCCCGAACGGCTGGATCGTCACCGGCTATCCCTGGGATGAGATCGAGAAGGATGAGCACAAGCTCTTCGTGAAGTCCTATCAGGATCGCTGGGGCGAGAATCCGAAGCTGGGTTCGCTGGTCGGCTACATCACCATTCAGGCGATTGCCGCGGCGATCGAGGAAGGCCAGACGACCAAGACCGAACTGCTGGTGCAGGCGTTCCGGGGGCTCGGATTCGAGACCCCGCTGGGGACACTCTATTTCCGCCGCGCCGACCACCAGTCGACTATGGGGGCCTATGTCGGAAGGACCTTCAACCGGGACGGCAGGGGTGAGATGGTCGGCTGGCGCTATGTTTCCGGTCAGGACGTGCTGCCCGGTCCGGATGTGGTCAACAAGATCCGCCCGAAGGATACCATCGACTGATTGAACTGCTTTCAGTTGATGTGAACATGAACAGGGGCGGCACCGGTGGCCGCCCCTGCGCTGTTTCCGGTGTGTCGATTAACAGAATGTTGATGCATTCAGGTGCAGGCTCGCGAAATGAGCAGGCAGGCAACGGGCCCGTCCATGACGATGGATGATGACTTCCAGCAATCATACTTTCTCGAGGCGCTGGTCGATACGACCGACGCCATATTCACGGCTATTCGGCCCGATGGCACCCTTGCATGGGTGAATTCCGCTTTCTCTCGCCTCACCGGCTATTCCTTCAATGAGGCCGTGGGCCGGAAAATATGGGAGTTCCGCTGCCCGGACGAGATCGAGGAGGCTTCGCGAGCCTTTCAGATCGTTACGGAGGGACGGCGCTTCGAAAGCCGTTGGCAGACCAGGGACGGTCGGACCATCCATCTCTCCTGGACGACGCGCAGCCTGCGCAATGCGGACGGGTCATTGCACCTCAGGATCGGCACGGCGCTGGATGTCACTGCAGAGCGCAAGACGGAGAAGCGTGCCGAAGACCTGAGCCTCCTGCTCGACCGCTCGATGGATGCGATCATCCTGATCAGCAATGAACGGCGTATTATCTACTGCAATCAGGCCGCATGTGGCCTCTATCGCATGTCGCGGGAGGAAATGCTCGGCCAGCCCAATGACATCTTCATTCCGGACGCCGAGTCGGCGCGCCTTGCCGAGTTCGGCATGGAAATCAGACGTGACAGGAAGCCGGTGGAGATTGACACTTGGCGCCGCCGTGGCGACGGCATCCAGATTCCCGTCCATCTCAGGGTCACACCATTGATGGATGACGATGGCAGGATCACGGCGATGGCCAGCGTGTCCTTCGACATCAGTGACCGCATGGCGCTGGAGGAACGGGAACGGCTGGCGGCGGAACGGGCGCAGTTGCTTGCCGATCTAGTGGAGAATCTCAGTGATCCGGTCTTCCATATCCGCCCTGACGGCACCATCGGCTACGTCAACAGCGCCTGCGAGCGTGTCTATGGCTACGCCAGGGAGGAAATGCTGAACCAGCCCTCATCGATGCTGCGTCCTGACGACCGGGTGGCACTGATGGTGAAGTACATCCGGGAAGTGCAGCAGAGCAACCAGCCGATCGTCCTGGAGACCGAGGCCCTGCACAAGGATGGCAGCCGGATCCCGATGGAACTGCGGTCCACCATATTGCGTGATGCGGATGGCACGGTGCTCGGCATCGGAAGTGTGGTGCGCGACATGACGATGCAGAAGGAACTGGAGGCTGAACTGCGCCGCGCGGCGGATACCGATGCCCTTACCGGCCTGGCAAATCGACATCGCTTCTCGCGGGTTGCGGATGCCGAGGCACGTCGCGCCATGCGGTATGGGCACGGTCTGGCCGTGATTGTCTGCGACATTGATCATTTCAAGTCGGTCAACGACACCTACGGCCATGCGGGCGGCGATCTGGCCCTGAAGGTCTTCGCCCAGACAACGTCGGAATGTCTGAGACAGCCCATCGACCTGCTGGGACGTGTGGGCGGTGAGGAGTTTGCCGTGATTCTGCCGGAGACCGATCTATCAGGCGCCAAGCGTGTGGCCGAGCGTATCCGTTCGGCGGTGGAGCAGGTTCAGGTCGATCACGACGGACGGACATTCGGATTCACGGTCAGTCTGGGTGTCAGCCTGTTCAAGGATGGCGAGACCAGTCCGGAAGCGACCATGATGCGCGCCGACGAGGCGCTTTACAGGGCGAAGAAGAACGGGCGCAATCGCGTCGAGGTTGCGCCGGGCTGACGGGTGGTCCCTGCTGGTCAGTCGTAGTCGAGGGCGGGAAAGAAATCGCCGCGCCCGCCAGGTGACCAGTCAAGGAACGTCCACAGCGGCCAGGCCGGGTCCATGTGGCGGGGATGGCCGCCCCATTCCTTCGCGAACAGTTCCGACGACCAGAAATGCCGGATGATTCCGTCGCGCTTCTGAAACACGTTCAGCATCGGCCACTGTGATCCGTCCGGCGTCTCACCGTGATAGTCCCTGTTGTAGGAACTGCCTGCCGCAGAGAGGGGCGCGATGTGGCGCCAGCCGCGACCGGTGGCAAGTGCTTCGGCCTGCGCCGGTGATCCGCTGATGACCACTTGCAACGAAAGACGCGCGCGGATGTGCGGGGCATTGCCATCCAGGGCATCGACGAATGCCGAACACATGGGGCAGGGATCGACCGCCTTCGGACCCTGCATGAAGCTGTAGACGGCTAGCGTGTCCTGCGCGGGCGCGAACAGCGCGCTCGTGCGCACCGTACTGCCATCGCTGCGGTGGAACAGATAGTCCTCCGGCATCTCGCCGCCGGCAGGCAGCGCGCGGCGCATGGCGGCGACTTCCTCCGTTCTCTGCCGCAGGGCGGCCTCCGCCTCCAGCAGTGCGTCACGTGCAGCACGATAGGCCGTGCTCTCGTTGGGGAATGTCATGCCCATCTGGTGCCCCTCCGGTGCCTCGCTCCTGATCCACCATATCGTTGGCATTGACCCCGGCAAGAGAACCCCGCTGGTGGGGGACTGTCGGATTTCGGTCATTTTGTCGCGAAAGCGACTTCCACTGGTCGTGCAGAAGCCATGCTGAAGGCTGTCGTGGTGACCATATTCGATTCAGGACGTTCCCATGGCAGGGGCAGAGATCATGGCGGAGAAGGTCATCGTTTACTGGCGGGATATCCCGGCGCAGGTGATCGTGCGCAAGGGACGGAAACGCGCAACCGTCGAACTGCCGGAACGTTTCATCAAGGCCATTGACCGCACGGCGATGAAGGTCGGGGCACGCGACACCGATGCCTATCTGGAGGCATGGCGGCGCGGCGATCCGGAAAGCTGCAGCGACGATCTGGAGCAGGAGGCGGCGCGGGCCGCAGCCATGCTCGAAACCACATTTTCTCACGAGCATCTCAATATCCTGGTCGCGAACGGAGGCTATGCCCATGACTGACATCATCCGGTTTGGCGGTACGCCGCGCATCGGTGCCTCCATCGAGGCGACACCGAAGCAGGTTCTGGACACGGCGGACCTGTCCGGGCTGTTTCCCGTGG